>SLPR01000280.1 GCA_007131895.1 Bacteroidales bacterium
AACTCACTGATTCAATAGATTTTGGCAAAAGAATTATTCAAACGAACCTAAAACAATCGTTATAATTAGCTTTTTTAAAAAACAAAATTCCATTACATTTATACATCAAAACCAATCTAATTTAAAGACACCCAATCCAAACAAATCAGCAAAACAAAATGTATTTAACATGAGACGAATTTTATTTTTAACCGGCCTACTGCTACTTGCGGGGATAACTGCCCAGGCGCAGACAAGGCGAATAAGCGGTATTGTTACCGATGCCAGCGACGGCACCTCGTTGATTGGTGTTACGGTAATGATTAAAGGAACCACCTCCGGTACCACCACCGATTTGGATGGCAGGTACGAACTGACTGTTAACCAGGGCGATGTTCTGGTATTTCGTTTTATAGGCATGGTCACCGAAGAAGTAGTAGTCAGGGATCAGCAAACCCTCGATGTAGCTTTGATGCCCGACGTTGCCACCCTTGAACAGGTGGTAGTAACCGCACTGGGTATCAAAAGAGAGGAGCGAACACTCACCTACAATGTGCAAAGCCTGCAGGCAGATGAAATTGTTTCCTCGCGCCAGGAAAACCTGGTCAATGCGCTCCAGGGGCGTGTATCGGGGGTGCAAATCTCCTCTACCAGTGGTGCACCGGGTGCAGCATCAGAGATTATTCTCAGGGGTGCAACATCTGTTGACGGCGACAACCAACCCCTTTTTGTGATTGACGGGGTGCCTATTTCCAACGCTTCAGTAAGAGGTACCACCAACCGTGCTGCCGACATTAACCCCAACGACATTGAGTCTATCTCCATCCTTAAGGGTGCAGCCGCCGCTGCGCTGTATGGAATTGATGCTGCCAACGGAGCAGTTATCATCACCACCAAAAGAGGTGTGGAGGGAGATGTAAGAGTAGGCCTTTCTACCTCCACTACCGTTTCTCAGGTAGGCCGCCTGCACGATGTTCAAAATATGTATACCACCGGGGCTGCAGGGCTTTACAACCCACGCACCTTTTCCCACTGGGGCCCCCTCTTCAGGAGAAGCGACAATGTGTACGACAACCTCAACAACTTTTTCGAAACCGGTATTTCTACCAAATTTGATGCAAACGTTAGCGGGGGGTCTCCCAATCTCACCTATTACCTGGCAGTTTCCAACCTCGACGACCAGGGTATCGTGGCCAATACCAATTATGGAAGGACATCAGCCATGCTTACCGGTTCAGCCAGAATTACCGACAGGATAACCCTCACCACCACCGCCAATGTAATCAAAACCAGCAATGCCTATGGGATTGTTCCTGCTTCGGGTGGCTGGATGGCCAATGTTTACCGCTGGCCCCGCTGGGACAATATGGAGGATATTTACAACCCCGACGGTAGTGAAAGAAACGTCTGGATTCCTATCAGCGGCAACCTGGCCGATGTTCCTGACAACCCCCTGTGGGTTGCCAACCACAATGTTCGGCGCGACGAAGTGGACCGTACGCTGGCTTCCATGAATCTTACCTATGAGATTAATGATTGGTTGACCATGAATTATGTGGCCGGACGCGACTACTTTCAGCAACATTTCAAAGCTGTAAGTGAATGGGGTTCTGCAGGAGGCGCGCATGAAGGAGCCATCAGTGAATTCAACCGCGAGAGTGAAAAAATCACCTCTACGTTTATCCTTACCGCTGACCACAAAATCAGCGACCAGCTTACAGTAACAGCTCTGGTAGGTAACAATATCCAGACAGACTTTGCCCGTATTACCAACGTGGAAGGGGAAAGATTCCGTAACCCTACCCTGCATTCTATAAACAACCTGCAGGAAATCAGAAACTCTCAGGCTACTTCCAACAGAAGAGTTGTAGGTCTTTTTGGTGATATCACCATCGACTACAACAGGTTCCTGGTGTTTGGTGTAACAGGCCGTAATGACTGGACCTCCACCTTGCCGGTGGAAAACCGTTCTTTCTTTTACCCCTCTTACAGCTTTGCTTTCATCCCCTCAGAGTTCTTCGAAGGCAATCTTGCCGATGTGCTTTCCTTTGCAAAATTAAGAGCCAGTTATGCACAGGTGGGTAAAGATGCACCTCCTCACAGACTCTCTCAAACGCTTACACAGTTCTTTGGGATCAACGGCGGATGGAGAAATGATCCCTTTGCCGGCAACCCGTTGCTCAGACCTGAAATTACGACCGAAATTGAAGTGGGTGTCGATTTCAGATTGTGGCAGGGCCTGTTCAATGTAGACTTTACTTATTACGAAAGAAAATCTGACGACCAGATTATTCAGCCCAGGGTAACACCCGTTACCGGTGCCATCCTGCAAACCGTTAACTCCGGCTCGGTAGAGAACAAAGGTATCGAAACCCTTATCCGCAGCAACCTCATCCGCAGAGATGATATGAGATGGGAAACCTCTCTCAACCTTTTCGGCAACCGTTCGCGCCTCACCAAACTCTTCGGTGACCTGGTGGAATTTCCCGTAACTTACGGTCAGGTTTCATCACAGGCCATTGCCAGCTCCTGGCTGGGAGAACCGCTGTTTGGTATCGTGGGAACCGACTACAAAAGAACAGACGACGGAAGAGTGGTTGTAGATGCCCAGGGTTACCCCATTATTGACTCGGAGAAAAGATACATCGGAAACCGTGAACCCAAATTGTACTATGGTCTGAACAACAATTTCCGCTACCGCAACTTTGAAATCTCCTTCCTGTTTGACGGAGCCTATGGCGCAGAAATTATGAATGCTACCAGCCAGTTCCTGATTTCCAGCGGCAACCATGCCATGATGGAAAAATACCGCAACAGAGAGTTTATCTTTGACGGGGTAGTGGAGATGGAAGACGGCACTTACCGGGACAACGACCAGGCCATTATCCTGAATCGCGAATTTTTCCAGAATACCTACAACCTTGCAGGCTCCAACTTTGTGGAAGAAGTGTATTGGGTAAGGCTCAGAAATGTCAACCTGGCTTATCATCTCCCCACAGAGTTTATCGGCAGGCTGGGCATTCAGGATGCATCCATCAGCGTAAACATGCAAAACCTTTACCTGTGGACCAACTACTCGGGAGGTGATCCTGAAGTAAACAATGCCGGACCCGGCGGCGGTGCAAGCGGTGCAGGTACCATGGGAGTTGACTACTTCCAGGTTCCCCACAGAAAAGCCATTACCATGGGCCTTAACCTCAGATTTTAATCTGGCAAAGAATGTATTGTAAAATTTTAATACAGAAAAAATGAAAAAATCAATCATATTAATCCTGTTTACGGTAATTTTCTGGGGATGTGAAGATTTTCTGGACGTAAATGAGTCATTGGACAATGACGAAAGGACCACCCCCAACTATATGCTGCCTGCGGTGCTTGGCAATATGGCCTATGCTCAATACGGACAGGCAGAAACCACTTCTTACATAACTCAATATGTCACCACTGAATTTGGTTTCACAGCAGTAAAAGACCGCTGGGACTATCGCAGTGTGCTTCGTGTAGGAGCCTGGCGACGTCACTATTTTGATGTGGCAGGCAATGCAATGAAAATGATTGGGTTTGCAGAAGAAGAAGGTTCCAGTAATTATGTTGGCGTTGGAAAGGTAATGCTCGCTTATTCCTTTCTTACCGCAACAGATATGTTTGGAGACATGCCGGTACTGGATGCTCTGACAGGGATTTACAATCCCACCTACGATTCTCAGGACGTGGTATATGCACAGGTGGAAGCCTGGCTCGACGAAGGGATTGAAGCCCTGAAGAATGCAGATATCACAGACAGGGAAATGTCCTCTTCTGAAGATCACATTTATGGCGGCGATACCCAAAAATGGCTCTCTTTTGCTTACGCCATCAAAGCCCGCATGAAAATTCACACAGCCAATTTTACCGGCGGATACAATGACATTCTCAATTACGTGGATCTGGCAAGACAAAACTGGCATGATCCCGTTTTTGCTTACATCACCAATGCTGACAGCGACTGGTACCGCAACATGTGGGGCCCCTCCAGGCCGAGCCCGCAATGGGATTTTGCCGATATCCGCAACTCGCTGAATGCCTCTGTCCACACAAACTTTTTCATGCACGCCATGAATCTTTCCGGTGAGCGCGATCCCCGATTGTATGAGTTAACCACTCCCGGTGCCAACAACAATTATCTATCTGTACCGGCCAGCACAGGACGGGGAGCCCTCGACATGGAAGATTTTGCCGTATTGTATGACGGATACTGGACCCGTGATGACTCTCCCATAATATTTATCACCAATGAAGAGCTTTACTTTATTGAAGCAGAAGCGGCTTTTTACAGCGGAGACAGGGAAAGAGCCTACCAGGCATATATCAACGGCATCAGCAGCAATTTCCAGCGACTGGGCGTTGCAGGGGCATTCAACGCCTACCGCAACTCTCCTGCTGTGGCGCAAAATTCCGGTCAGCTAAACATTGCTCACATCATGATGCAAAAGTATATTGCCCTTTACCTGCAGCCCGAAACATGGGTGGATATGCGTCGCTACGGATATGGCAACCATGCTTATCCCGAGCTTGAGTATCCCGAAAATGCACTTGACCTTTATGATGGCGAGTGGATAAAACGTCTGCCCTATGATCCCCAGACCGAGTACATCTACAACCCCAACGAGATTGCAAGATTGGGCGCTCGTGATGATCTCTGGGTGGTAACACCATTCTGGTGGATTGAGAATTCAACTTTGTCAAACCCATAAACCCACAATACAATGAAAACGAAATTTAAATTCTATATCCTGATTTTGA
>SLPR01000365.1 GCA_007131895.1 Bacteroidales bacterium
ATCGCATGTCTATGCGTACTCTTGCTCAACAGTTTGAAATTGATAAAGCTTCTGTAAAAAATAAGAAATACCGTTGCATGGAAAGACTGAAACAAATGGCATTTGATAAACCGTAAAGCCATTCTCTTCCGGTATATATAGAGCATCCCTCGCTCTGTCTTTTGTCTGGTTAAAATTCTGTTCTGTCCACCCTTTGTCCACCTCTGTAATTAGCTATTTTCTTTATCCGATGGTAATTTTAAACTAACATTTAAAGTCGGCCATTGGCTGGGTTTTTTATTTACCTAAAGAAAATGATCATGACAAAAAGAAGAATACTTTCATGTTATTCAAGGGCTGTAATTGGTGCAATGTTAATAATAATAAGCAGCTGCGAAAAAAAAGAAGAAGTTGATCCCCCTTCAACAGAGGATGTAGGCCAATATTTGCAGGAGTTGCCATCCTGGAGTCAGTTTTCACCCCCTGGTGAAACCCAGCCCCCCACACCGCTGGGTGAGCCTGAGCCTTTAGAAGACGTGGTTCTGGATGTTGAGGTAATCAATGAAGATGGTAGTATCACCATTCTGCAGGATGTTACCTATTCCTGCCAAACGCAGCCGTTCACCCTTGCTGCCAACCCGCAGCAGATTGCCATGTACAGTCCTGACCGTGAGATTCTCTATGCCGGTGCCCTTATACAGGGCAAAAGTCATCGCGACGGGTTGGGAAGTCTCCTTGGTTTGCCTATTGCCGAGCGGGCTCCTCTTAGGGTATCCATTCCCGGACTGGCCAACGATGATAACTTCCGCACCGTTGACACTCCCAACCAGGCCACTGTTGATCAGGCCATTGGTTCGATGATAGGTAATGCTACGGCCAGCGGCCTTGCAACACCCAGTTCCATCAGCTTCAAAATGGAAACCTACTTCAGTGAAAAACAATCGGCCCTGCAGATGGGCATCTCAGGAAACTACCTGGGTTTTGAAGTCTCTGCCAGTGGCAGCATCGACCAGCAACGATCCGAAACTACAATAACAGCGCAGTTCTATCAGAAGATGTATGAAGTGGTGGTGGAAGCCCCGCAGAGCCCCGGAGATTTCTTCACTGATGATTTTACCCAGGCAAAACTGGAACAACAAATCAGCCAGGGGCGTATTGGCCCGGATAACCTGCCGGTGTATGTGTCCAATATCGTGTATGGCCGAATGATGATGTTTTCCATCACCTCCACCGCCAGTGAATCCGAAATCAGGGCAACCATGCAGGCCGGATACAACGGAATCGGCGGAAGCGTGGATGCCAACCTGAGTGCCCAGCAAAAAACGATTCTTCAGGAGTCAAAAATAAAGATCACATCGATTGGCGGCGATGCCGAAGCAACCCTGGCGATGATCCGCTCGGGCGACTGGTCGCAATATTTTACCAACACGGCTCCGCTGTCGAGCGCTGCCCCCATGAGTTATACTTTTCGCAATCTGGGTGATGGCAGCATTGCCAGCGTTACAGAGTCCACCGAGTACAACATCCGTTCCTGCTCTGCCACACAGGCTACTCCGGGCACCTTTAATTTTTTGAATGCACAGCACCTTGGCCTGCCCATTCCCGCACCCGTAAAAGTGATGATGGGGGATATGAATGGCAACGGAATGCAGGACCTGATTTACAATCATGTAAGTGCCGGTTCAAATCAAACGGTGATAGCCTTTTCCAATGGCAACGGCACCTTCACTATGGGCACTCCATTTTCCCACAGCGCCACACCGCCCTATAGCTGGAGCCAATATGTTCTCAGAACGGGTGATTTTAACAATAATGGAATAACTGATTTGGTTTGGAACCGGGTGGATGGTACCAATACAAACTACATTGCCTTATCAAACGGTGATGGTACATTTGAAGAGATGCCCATATTTGCAGCCGGCGGTGCCGGATGGAGTTCGCAGTATAAGTTCGAAGTTGGGGATATAGATGGGAAAAACGGTGATGATCTGATCTGGAACCGTCATTTTAATATCAACAGAACTTACCTGAGTCTGTCAAACGGAGATGGAACCTTCGAATATATACCCGGCATGAATCATGATCACCCGACTGCTTCCGGATGGAGTTATAACAATATCAGGTTTTCCGTGGCAGACGTAACCGGAAATGGCCGGGATGACCTTATCTGGCATACTGTTGGAGTTACAGGTAACAATGGACATCGCGTCTGGATTGGTGAATCCAATAGAGATCAACTTGGTAATATTTTCGATTTCCCGGCAGTATTTAACCGTCAAACACCTGGCTGGGCTCAATACGAAATCCATATAGGTAATATTAATGGTAATGCCGGTGTTGATCTGGTCTGGGTAGTAACTACAAGGGATGTACAACCATATATACATCTGGACCTGTCAACCGGGAGTAACCCTCCTTTGGTGCACGGCGGCCCCGGGCAAAGTTTAGCTGACGGGGACATAGCGCAAGACTATCAAGTTCGGTTACTGGATGTAAATGGTGATGGCCGCAAAGATATTCTGTTAAATAGGATGGGAGCTGTCAACAGAAGTTATATTGGCCTTGGCAGGTCAAGTGCAGTTTTTGATTTCTCACGCGTCAGCCAGGACCATCCGGCCGGCGACCAATGGGGCCAGTTTGATATCCTGGTTGGTGATGTAAATGGCGATACACGCGAAGATGTGATTTACGTGAACGCTGATGCAACAAATACCGTTTATGTAGGACTATCAAGAGCAAGTGCACCATAAAAAATAGTAGGGTTGAACATTCTGCTTGTCTGGTATAGTCGCCAGGCGGACATGAAGCCGATGGATGATTTTCAGAATATGGTGTTAGTGGTCAGACGACTCCTGGTTCGTCTGACCACTAATCAATGGATTGTAAAGCATTTTTCTGTAAATTTATAGAAGATTGGTGTTCAGGACAATACTCAGTTAAATCCATATCCTCATGAGAAAATATATCTTTGCCGTACTATGGGTTGTTTTGTATACCCCGAAGTGGAGCTATGCACAAACGAACCGAATCGACAGCCTTTTGCTGGTTTATGCACAGCAGTCAAACGACTCAACCCAATTGGGCACTATAGCTCATTTAGTCAATGCATTTATGTATCGCGATCCGGAGCAATCAATGACTTTTGCCCGGGAAAATCTTACCATAGCCCGGGAGCTCGGGCTCGAAAACTGGGAAAGCCTGGCAAACTTTCAAATAGGGGTTTTATTAAATAACATGGATCAGTACGATTCAGCAAAAATCTATTTCAACCAGGCGTATCAGCTTGCTATGGCGACAGGAGATTCAAGTCGTATATTGTTAGCCATTAACGGAATGGCTGCAACCAACCTGAATATGGGTAATCTTGCTGCTGCCGATTCTCTCAATAATATTAGCATAGAGACCTATCTTCAAAGAAATGACAATTATCTGCTGGCAATAGCTTATACTATGAAAAGCCAAATCAATCAGAAACAGGGCAATTTCAATATTGCCTACAACTATGCCCTGAAGGGTTTGCGACTGATGAAAGAGTTTGATAAACCTGTTCGGGTCGCTGATATTTTAGTTCAGCTGGCCAGTATTGAGCAGGAGCTGGGTAATACTTCAAATGCCATTGAGCATAGCAAGGAGGCCCTTCAAATTTACAGCGCTCATGGTGATCTTAAGTACCAGGCTCAATTGCTTGGAAATCTTGGTGATCTGTTCATTATTCAGGGGAATTATAATGAAGCCCTTGAGCTTTTACAGGAAAGTGCTGCCATAGCGGATAGTGCAGGCAACCTGAGCAATAAGGCTGGTGCATTAAACCGCCTGGGCAATCTTTATATGCTTAGAGAGCAATACAATGAAGCTGGAGAGATGCTTGATGAAGGTCTTGAAATAACTGAACGTATTGGAGATATACCCGGCAAAGTCAAGATATTAAACAACCTGGGTTTATTGTTTAATAAAACCAACAATCCGCAACAAGCTTTACAAAATTTAAATGAATCAATTCGTATTGCTGAAGAATTGAATTTAAGACCGGATAAAAGCAGAGCCTATCTCGAAAGATCTTTAAGTCATGAAAATATGGGTATGCACCAGTTGGCATTATCTGATCTTAAGATTCACAAAGAACTGTCTGACAGTATTTTTGCTTCTGAAAAACTTCAGAAAATCGAAGAGTTGTGCATCATTTATGAAACTGAAAAAAAAGATCAGGAAATAGAAATACAAAGATTCCATATTGAATTGCTCGCCCAAAAAGAAAGGAACAACAGAAACAGGATCTTGCTGCTGGTCATATTGCTTGTTTCGTCCGTTATTACTGTCTTCATGGTTTTGGTGGCACTTCGCCAGAAACTGAAAAGAAGAAAACTGGAACACGAAATTACCCACAATTTGCTGACCCTTAAAAAAAGGGAAATTACCACACAGGTGCTTCATATCGCCCAAAAAAACGACCTGTTACAGGAGTTGAAAGAGATGATCCTGGAACTGAAAAGTGAATGCCCTAACAGTAACCTGCAAAAGAGAATTATCAATAAGATCAATATTGATATCAACAGCGAGCGCTCCTGGGAACATTTTCAAGCCTATTTTGAAGATCTCCATAAGGGGTTCCATGAAAAGATCAGGAATATTGCCCCGGAAATATCTCAGGGTGAAATGCGGTTGATCGTCCTGCTGAAAATGAATCTGAATTCGCATGAAGTGGCAAGGGTATTGAACATTTCTCAGGAAGGAATTAAAAAGGCGAGGTACCGGTTGCGAAAAAAGCTGGGCCTTGAAACCA
>SLPR01000566.1 GCA_007131895.1 Bacteroidales bacterium
ATAACATCAAATTGACAAATAAATCACTTTTAACATATCCGACCTTTTTGGTTGTAATTTTGTTGTTCGTTTTACAAAGCCATAACCTCTCTGCAAAAGGACCCCGGTTGGTTTTTGATGGAAGTGAACTGGTATTTTCGGAAGAAGAGAAAATTGTCGATTTGGGTGAAGTAAAGCAAGGAGCTGTATGTGGTGTGAGCATTGTTGTGAAAAATCAATCTCAGGAGATTTTGCGCATTGCCAATGTAAGAGGAAGCTGTGCCTTGTCAGTTCCATCCTGGCCCCGAAGGGATATAGAACCAGGGGGCGAAGGAGTGATTCAGATTCGGTATGATTCTTCCAGGCCGGGCCCATTCAACAGAAATGTTACCATTCATGCCAATACCCAAAGCTCGGTAACCGTGCTGAGAGTGCAGGGAAAAATAATTCCTTAAAGCTTATTCCAGCTATAACTCCAAAACATCCCGCAATTTTGCCGGACACTCTTTTTGTAAAAAACTCCCCGTTGCTTCCGAATAACGATATTCTGTAACCATCAAATACGGCTTTGCATCCCTGCCGGAACCGTAATTTATCGTTAGGTAAATCTGAAAATATTTGCAATCTTTGCCGAACTTTTAAATCTATCAAAACTTATAAAAAAAAGCATAGCTATGCCAAAGATATCAGATAAAGGTCGCATGATGCCCGAGAGCCCTATCAGGAAGCTGGTGCCTTTTGCGGAAAAGGCCAAAAAGGCCGGACGTAAAGTGTTTCATTTGAATATCGGTCAGCCCGATATCCCCACTCCCCAATCCATGATTGATGCCATGCACAACCTGGATGTGAAGGTGATTGAATACAGCCATTCGGCAGGGATTTTGTCCTACCGCGAGAAGATGTGCCAGTATTACAAAAAGCACAACATTGATGTAACTCCCGACGACATCATCGTTGCGGCAGGAGCTTCGGAGGCCATTTTGTTTGCCGTTCAAACCTGTCTCAATCCCGGAGATGAAATCATTATTCCCGAGCCGTTTTATGCCAACTACAATGGTTTTGCCACCAGCGCCGGAGTAAAGATAAAACCGATAATTTCGAGCATCGAAAGTGGTTTTGCACTGCCTCCCATCTCAGATTTTGAGAAGGCTATCGGACCCAACACCAAAGCCATCATGGTTTGCAATCCCAACAATCCTACCGGTTATCTATACTCAGAGGAAGAGCTTGAAGTGCTTCGCCAGATAGTTATCAAATACGATTTGTTTTTGTTTGCCGATGAAGTATACCGCGAATTTTGTTATGATGGTACGGTCCACCATTCGGTTATGAACCTTAAAGACATTGAAAACAACGTGGTACTGTTCGACTCTGTTTCCAAGCGCTACAGCGCCTGTGGAGTTCGCATCGGAGCGATGATCTCGCGCAACAGGGAAGTAATGAGCACTGCCCTGAAGTTTGCCCAGGCAAGACTGAGTCCGCCTTCCCTGGGTCAGATTGCCTCGGAAGCTGCCATGGAAACCCCCGACAGTTACTTTACAGAGGTGATAGAAGAGTATCGCAAGCGCCGCGATATTGTGGTTGAGATGATGAATAAAATGGAGGGTGTGATGTGTCCCAATCCCAAAGGAGCTTTCTATGTGACCGCTAAGCTGCCTATTGATGATGCAGATCGTTTCTGTCAATGGTTGCTGGAAGATTTCAGTTATAATAATCAGACAGTGATGCTGGCACCTGCCACGGGTTTTTACTCAAGCCCCGGAGCCGGTAAAAACGAAGTGCGCATTTCTTATGTGCTAAATGTGGATGACCTTAAAAATGCCATGATCAGCCTTGAACATGCATTGAAAGAATATCCAGGAAAAATACTTTAGTTCTTGCTGACAGTGCTGTTGCTGCACCTGCCCGGTCGGGACTCTAAAGCTCCCGTCCGGGCTAATGCATTGCTCCTTTCTTGGTCCGTAGGCGAACTTTAGTCGCCACCGGACGAGAGCTGACAACTCTGTTTGGCGGTATATTGAATTGCAATCGACCGAAGGGAGCGCAGCGAAGGATCCCGTAATGAAATGCTTCATTTTAGTCCGGAGGCGAGCTCAAAGTCGCCACCGGACGAGCTAAATTCTACTTTCTATTCCGCCTTTCATCTTTGAGCTTTCAGCTTTCCTTTCACTTTTCAGTTTTAGTTTTTCACTTAACAATGAGTTTCTCACTCAAAAACTTCCCCGTATAGGAGTTTTTGCATTTCACCAAATCCTCGGGCGTGCCTTCGAAGACCAGATTACCTCCCTTTTCGCCCCCTTCAGGTCCCAGATCAATTACCCAGTCGGCAGATTTGATGATGTCAGGGTTGTGTTCAATGATAACAATGCTGTGCCCATTGTCAAGCAGGGCTTCAAATGCATTGAGCAGCACATGGATGTCATGAAAGTGAAGTCCGGTAGTGGGCTCGTCAAAGATGAAAAGTGTCTTTTGCTGTGAGCTTCCTTTGCTCAGAAAAGAGGCCAGCTTGATGCGTTGTGCTTCACCACCCGACAGTGTGCTTGAAGATTGTCCGAGTTTAATGTATCCAAGTCCTACGTCCTGCAGGGGCTTCAGTTTTTCTGCAATTCTTTTGCCAACGGCAGGTTTTTCTGTGGAGGTGGCGAAAAAGGTGATGGCTTCGTCTACGGTCATGTCCAGGATTTCATGTATCGCCTTTTCCTGGTATTTGATGTCGAGTATCTCTTCTTTGAAGCGGGTGCCATTGCAGCTTTCGCATTGCAGGCTGATGTCAGCCATGAACTGCATTTCAATTTTTACCTTGCCTTCCCCTTCGCACTCCGAACAACGGCCACCGTCGATATTAAAACTAAAGTACCCAGGGGTGTAACCTCTTGCTTTGGAGAGGGGATTCAGTGCCCACAGGGTTCGGATTTCGTCGTAGGCTTTGATATAGGTAACCGGGTTGGAGCTGGAGGATCTGCCAATGGGATTCTGGTCGATGAACTCCACATCACTCAAAGAAGCATAATCGCCGGTTAGCATGTCATATTTACCGGTTTTCTCTCCATACCCACCGTGCATTTTTTTCAGCGCAGGGTAGAGGATGGTTTTTACCAGGGTTGATTTTCCTGAACCGCTTACTCCTGTAATAACGGTCATAATCCGCAATGGGATTTTTACACTGAATCCTTTAAGGTTATGCTGGCGTACTCCCTGCAATTCAATAAATTCCTTCCATTTCCTTCTTTTGGAGGGGACGGGAATAATTTTTTCGCCATTGAGGTAGGCTGCGGTGTAGCTCTCCCCGTTTTTCATCAGCCCCTCAAAGTTTCCCTGGTAGAGAACTTTCCCACCCAGCGAGCCTGCCAGGGGTCCGATATCTATAATCTGCCCTGCAGTGCGCATAATGTCTTCATCATGCTCTACCACAATTACAGTGTTGCCCAAATCGCGGAGTTTCTTCAGCACCCTGATAAGACGCAGCGTGTCGCGCTGATGCAATCCAATACTGGGTTCATCCAGGATGTAAAGAGAGCCCACCAGGCTACTTCCCAGGGAAGTGGCAAGGTTGATACGTTGCGACTCACCGCCCGACAGGGTAGAGGAGAGGCGGTTGAGGGTGAGGTATCCCAGCCCCACATCATTAAGGTACTCCAACCGGTTGTTGATTTCCAGCAGCAGCCTTTTGGATACATCTTTGTCATGCTGGTCAAGTTGCAGGTTCTCAAAGAATACAACCAGCTCATCCAATGGCATCAGCACCAAATCGGTAATGCTTTTTCCGGCAATCTTTACGTAGTTGGCATCCATTCGCAGCCGCGTGCCCTTGCAATCAGGGCAGGCAGTTTTCCCCCTGTACCTGGAGAGCATCACTCTGTATTGAATCTTGTATGTATTTTCTTCGATCATTTTGAAGAAGGCATTCAGCCCCCCGAAATGCTCATTGCCATCCCACAGCAGTTGTTTTTGTGCCGGAGAAAGCTGGTAGAAGGGTTTATGGATGGGGAAATCAAATTTATAGGCCGTATTGATAAGCTGCTGGTTCCATTCGCTCATTTTCTCTCCTTTCCAGCAAACGATGGCTCCGTCATAAACAGACAAACTTTTGTTGGGAATGACCAGGTCTTCATCAATGCCGATTATACTGCCGAAACCTTCGCAGGTTTTGCAGGCCCCGTAGGGGTTGTTAAAGGCAAAAAGGTTGGGCGAAGGCTCTTCAAAGCTCATTCCGTCCAGTTCAAACCGATTGGAGAAGTATTCTTTGCTTTTCCCATGCAGCGATTCGATTTCTATCCAGCACTCACCGCTCCCTTCGTAAAAGGCAGTCTGTGCAGAGTCTCCAATTCTTGCCTTCAGGTCCACGTCATTGGAGTCTACCGCAAAGCGATCAATCACAATGGCCGGCTTTTGCTTAGGCGACTGTTTTTCCAGCAAGGGAATAAGTTCTTCGATGCGCAGTATCTTGTCGTTGAATAACACGCGCGTGAAACCCTGCTGCAATAAAATGGCAAGTTGCTCACTGAAATTTCTCCCTTTGGTCAGGTCGATAGGGGCAAAAAACATCACTTTGCTCTCCTGGGGAAGGGCCATAACAAAGTCTACAACATCAGTTACTGTATGCCTTTTAACCAGGTTGCCCGATACAGGCGACCTTGTTTTGCCAATGCGGGCAAACAACAGCTTCAGGTAATCGTAAATTTCGGTTGAGGTGCCCACCGTTGAGCGTGGATTGCGTGTATTTACCTTTTGTTCTATGGCAATAGCGGGCGAAATTCCTTTGATATAG
>SLPR01000212.1 GCA_007131895.1 Bacteroidales bacterium
TATCTCTTTTAGTTTAAGCGCTCCTTCCAGTGCAAGAGGAAAATTATACCCTCTACCCAGGTAAAGAAAATTCTGGGCAAACTTGAACGTCTTGGATATTTCCAGTATCTGCTGATTCACTTTCAGGGCCTTTTCCACTTTGGCTGGCAAAGATTCCATTTCAGCCAGAAGCTGATAATACCGGTTTTTGGGTATAGACCCTTTCTTGTTGGCAATAGATAGGGCCAGCAGTCCGAGAACCGTTACCTGTGCGGTAAACGCTTTGGTTGATGCTACTCCTATTTCAGGTCCGGCATGCGTATATGATCCGGCGTGTGTGGCACGGGCGATAGAAGAACCCACCACATTGCAAATGCCGATAATGGTTGCACCTCTTGATTTGGCCATTTCAATAGCAGCAAGCGTATCAGCAGTTTCTCCTGACTGGCTGATGGCAATTACAATATCATCTTCGTATATAACAGGGTTGCGGTACCGGAACTCTGATGCGTACTCCACTTCAACGGGTATTCGTGCAAAATCTTCGATCATATATTCACCCACCAACCCGGCATGCCATGAAGTGCCACAGGCTACAATAATGATACGTCTGGCATTGATGAACTTTTGCTCGTAATCGATAATACCCCCCAGGGTCACGATTCCTTTTGCTGCATTAAGCCTTCCGCGCATAGAATCTTTGATGGAGCGGGGTTGCTCATAGATTTCCTTCAGCATAAAGTGGGGAAAACCTCCTTTTTCAATGGCTGAAAGCTGCATCTCCAGTTTCTGGATGTAGGGATGTTTTTCTTTGTTGCGAATGGTCTTTATTTTCAACTCGCCGGCCCTGTTTATCGTTGCAACTTCTTCGTCATCAAGATAAACAACATTCTTTGTATACTCAACGATAGGAGTTGCATCAGAAGCAATAAAAAACTCACCTTCGCCGATCCCTATTACCAGGGGACTGCCTTTTTTGGCAGCAATAAGCATATCGGGTTTGTTTTTATCTATTACTACGATAGCATAGGCCCCTACAACCTGGTTGAGGGATATTCTGACGGCTTCCAGTAAGTCAACACCTTCATTTTGCTGGATATCTTCAATGAGGTGAATCAAGACCTCTGTGTCTGTTTCACTGCTGAAGTGATGATTGCGGTTGATCAGCTCCTCTTTAAGGCTGCCGTAATTCTCAATGATTCCATTGTGGATGATGGCAAGATTTTTTGATTCGCTGTAATGCGGATGTGCATTTACGTCATTGGGTTCACCGTGTGTTGCCCAGCGGGTATGTGCAATACCTATAGTGCCGGAAAGATCAACCCCCTGAAGCATTCTTTCCAGGTCAGAAACTTTACCATGGCTTTTAAAAACTTTAAGGTCCTCGTTCAAAAGCGCTACTCCGGCACTGTCATATCCACGGTATTCCAACCTTTTCAGGCCCTTTATGAGAATTGGGTATGCTTCTTTGGAGCCAATATATCCTACTATTCCACACATTATCCACTCTGTTAATTGGTGTTGGGTTGGGTGTATCTTATTTCCAGGCGAAGAGGTTGTTCCCTGCCAGGTCCTTTCAAAACTACTCTTCCGGCATTTTGTGCCGACCCGCTTACCCTAAGGTAAAGGGGTGTATTCTGGTTAGCATCTTCAATAACATTTTGCAGATGCCTGGTAATATTGAAAGAATATTCTCTTTTTTCTGCATCCAATGAACCACCGAAGTAACCGGGAGCAACAAATTGATCCTCAAGATTGGTTATAACACCAGGCCGTAATGGGTCTTCTCTGAAAAGAATCAAGGTGCGGGCCAGTTCCAGGGTATCCTGCAAATACTCGTCATCCACTGGAATAATCAGCCTTGCAGAGTTAATAGCAATATCCCCTCGGGTGCCTTCCATGAAGTCTTGTATGTATGGCATTTGTATTTTAACCCTTAAGTTGGACATGGATTGAACAAATAACAAGCTATCTCCCTGAAGGGTATCACCTTCAAAAATTTGTGCCCTGATGTTATTATCAACAAACTGATGGTTAAAATTTTGGTAATGATTGAATCTTCTTCCCACGGGATCGTCCATGTGAAAATCGAGGGTGTGTTGATTGGTTCCCCCTAATGTGCCATAATAAATACTCAGTCTTGAGCCGCTGTTTCTAAGGTTAAAATACAGCATAGAGCCGGGTTGTTCAAGTTCCTCCATGGATATATGGAGCCCTTTGAAATATGCTCTGAACTGATCGTTGATAGTAAACTGATTGAGAGAATCCCTGTCATTGATAAATCTTTTCCCAAACTCCGTATCGAGTCTTATTCTCAGTTGCGCCGGTGCAGGTATACTGTCTGCTCCCAGCCAAACGGTATCGGTTGGAAGGGGAATAAACGAAGGATTGTAAACCATGATTTCATCCCGGATTTCAAGCTCACGGTTAGACCAGATACTATCGCTTGGTACGATTTCATTTAACTCAAATACCCGCACATAATGTGATTGTGTGATATCACCAAAGTACCCATTGTAAACCATGCTCAAAACCACAGAGTCGACCCTGAGGGAGTCGGTATGAATTTCCGTGATGCCGGGTGGCAGGCTCCTGGGCAAAACTTCGGTATAAATGCTCGCGCTGGTCTTTCCAAATACCGGATCGTTGATAAAACCCAGTAAGCTAAGGTCATTTTGATGGGTGAGCAATGAATCCTCAGTCTGGGTGTAAGCAATCAGGGAAATGGTATCGGTAGAGTTCGACTGCAGAGGATTGTTTATGAGGTCAAGGCCAATTTCATCCATTTCGTTGCAGGCAAAGAAGGAAAGGCTGGTGGCCAGTATTGCTGCAAAAATGAATGAATTTAAACGGAAAAAACCCCGGTAAAACCGGGGATTAAGGATTTTTTTCAAAGCTATTTGTGATTTGGAGTTAATTATTTTTATCATCTTTTACGTAAAGAAAACGCAAAGGTATGGTAAAAATTATTGTGTGAGTACAGATTCATGAACAATAATTTCGTCATAGAACTCATTGTAGGCATCCATGTAGTTTTCAGGATTTTGGTATGCCAAAACAGGCTTGCCGGATTCTCTTACATAGGCCTCCAGTTCAGGATTGATTTTTTCGCTGCCTATAATAATACCATCAGAATAATCAATAGCCGTTTTGCTAAGATTGAGATAAGAGGGATCTTTAAGCTTAGGGGTAAACTCTTCGCCAACACCCTGGTTTTTAAACTTTTGCGATATCTTATCGCTGAGGTTCCCCTCAAAACCATCATCATATATGGAGTATATGACTTTAGTATCAGTAAACATTCCTGAATCCTTCAATGCAACTTTCACATAAACGGGCATAAGTGCGGTGAACCAACCGTTGCAATGAACCACATTGGGAGCCCAACTGAGTTTTTTAACGGTTTCAATTACTCCGCGGGTAAAAAAGATGGCTCTTTCATCGTTGTCGGCAAACATTTTTCCTGCTTTATCCAAAACCGTAAACTTGCGTTTGAAAAAATCATCATTGTCGATGAAATAGATTTGCATTCTTGCAGACTGAATGGAAGCTACTTTAATGATGAGAGGGTGGTCGGTATCGTTAATTACCAGGTTCATCCCTGAGAGGCGTATTACTTCATGCAGCTGGTTTCTCCTTTCGTTGATATTGCCGAAACGTGGCATGAAAGTTCTGATTTCTTTTCCCCTATCCTGAATTCCTTGAGGTAGTTGCCTCCCTATGAGGCTTTTGTGGGTTTCTTTCAAATATGGGGTGATTTCCTGCTGAACAAAAAGAACTTTGGGTTTTTCCATAAATGCTTTAATTGACTGTTAGTAAAATAGTATGCAAAGGTACACTTTTTTTTGCTATTTCTCAAATTATTACATTAGCTTTGCCGGCTTATTCAAAACCTTGCCTGAAGTGTGCTAAAACGCTTATGCATAACTGGTTAACAATATACGCAAATCCTGTTGCTATGGGTAAACCCACGATTAAAGCAACGTTGAACCAAAAAGTGCAGATAAAAATTAACACAAAGCCTTTTATCTTTTGAATCGTACTCCAAAATAAACCTACGCGTGAAAGTTATTCGTACCATAAACCAGATGCAGACTCTCAGTCTTGCCGCCAGAAAAACGGGAAAAAGTATTGGTTTTGTGCCTACCATGGGGGCCTTGCACAGGGGTCATTTGCATTTAGTGGAAAGGGCACTGGCAGAAAACGACATTGTGGTGTGCAGCATATTTGTAAACCCCATCCAGTTTAATAATCCCGGAGATCTGGAAAAATACCCCAGAACCTTCGAAAAAGATTCCGTTTTACTTGAGGCTATCGGATGTAATGTAGTGTTTTACCCCGATGTTGCAGAAATGTACCCGGAGCCTGTAACCCATACCTATGACTTTGGCATGCTGGATAAGGTAATGGAAGGACGTTACAGGGCCGGACACTTCAATGGGGTCGCCATTGTGGTAAAAAAGCTATTTGATATTGTGCTTCCTCACAAGTCCTACTTCGGAGAAAAGGATTATCAGCAGCTTGCGGTAATCCAATCGTTGGTAAAAATGGAATCAATGGATATCGAAATCATCCCCTGTCCTATTGTAAGGGAAACAGACGGACTGGCCATGAGTTCCAGGAATAGCCGATTGACTCCTGAGCAGCGAAAGGAGGCGCCTTTTATTTATGAAACACTGGTAAAAGCCGCACAGCTATATAAAATCCGGAGTGTTGAGTCTGTTATTGATACGGTTTGTGAGTCCATCGCTGCCAA
>SLPR01000079.1 GCA_007131895.1 Bacteroidales bacterium
ACCCTGGTGAGCTATCATTCAATATATGCCAACTTTGGTTTGTCGGACAGGGCTTTGATCAATAAAGTAGGTATTGACATTTATTACAATACGGGATATTACGCCATGGCATGGTCTCCGGTGGCCCGGGCTTTTCACCTGCAGAATGACCATCTGATGGATGATAAATTCCTTGTGGATGTATTCTGGAATGCCAGAATATCCAATGCCCGGTTGTTTTTAAAATACCAGAATTTACTGGGGTTACTTCCCGATATTCGCCATCATTATGATATTCCCTTTTATCCTATTCCTCAGAGCATGTTTAAGTTCGGGGTTTCATGGATGTTTTTCAATTAACAACTCTCCGGGAATGCTTGTTTGTAATCGTTATAAATAAGCATACAGCTCAAAAAGATTGAAGTATTTTTAGTAATTTTGCGGCGTAAAACAAGCAAAGCTAATTGCCTTACAATAAGACTGTTTTAAATTAAGACAACTATGACAAAAAAGAAAAATTTCATTACATGTGACGGAAACCATGCCGCAGCACACGTAGCTTACATGTTCAGCGAAGTGGCAGCGATTTATCCTATTACCCCATCATCCAACATGGCGGAAAATGTTGACGAATGGGCTGCAAAAGGACGCAAGAACATTTTTGGTGAAGAGGTTAAGCTGGTAGAAATGCAATCGGAGGCTGGTGCAGCTGGTGCCATGCACGGTTCATTACAGGCAGGTGCACTTACCAGTACCTATACTGCATCCCAGGGATTGCTTCTGATGATTCCCAATATGTACAAGATGGCCGGAGAATTGCTTCCCGGTGTATTCCACGTTTCTGCCCGCAGTTTGGCTGCTCAGGCACTTTCAATTTTTGGTGACCATTCAGATGTGATGTCTACCCGTCAGACAGGCTTTGCCATGCTGGCAACCGGTAGTGTACAGGAAATTATGGATCTTGCCCCTATTGCTCACCTGGCAGCCATTAAGTCAAGAATTCCTTTCCTGCATTTCTTTGATGGATTCCGTACTTCACACGAAATTCAAAAAGTAGAAGAATGTGACCAGGAAACGCTCAAAGGATTGCTGGATATGGAAGCCCTGCAGGCTTTCCGCGACAGAGCGCTCAACCCTGAGCACCCTGTAACCCGTGGTACTGCTCAAAACCCTGATATATACTTCCAGTCAAGAGAAGCAGCCAACAGTTTCTATGATGTATTGCCCGACCTGGTAGAGGATTACATGCAGAAAATTGCCAAAATTACCGGCCGTGAATATCATCCTTTTACTTATTATGGTGCTGCTGATGCTGAGCATGTGCTTATTGCCATGGGCTCCATTACAGAAACGATAAAAGAAACCATCGACTATCTTACAGCCAAAGGTGAAAAAGTAGGCCTGGTTTCTGTTCACCTGTACAGACCTTTCTCAGTAAAATACTTTATGAAGGTAATGCCCAAATCTGTAAAAAGAATTACAGTTCTTGACCGTACCAAAGAACCCGGCGCAAACGGAGATCCTTTGTATCTTGATGTTCGCGAACTGTATTATGGTAAGAAAGATGCTCCTGAAGTATATGGCGGTCGTTATGGACTAAGCTCTAAAGATACTACTCCCAGGCACATCATCGCTGTATTTGAAAACAGCAAGATGAATGAGCCTAAAAACCAATTTACTGTAGGTATCAATGATGATGTTACCTTCAAATCTCTGCCCCTTGGCGAAGAAGTAGATGTTTCTCCCAAAGGAAACTACGCTGCCAAATTCTTCGGTTTGGGTTCGGATGGTACAGTAGGTGCCAACAAAAACTCCATCAAGATTATCGGAGATTCTACCGATAAGTTTGCACAAGGTTATTTCAGCTATGACTCCAAGAAGTCTGGTGGCATCACGGTTTCTCACCTTCGTTTTGGTGATTCACCCATCCGTTCGCCCTATCTTGTAAACAATGGCAACTTCGTAGCATGCCACGTACCTGCTTACCTTGAGAAATATGATATGCTTAAGGGTCTTAAGCCAGGCGGAACTTTCCTGCTTAACTCCATATGGGATACGGAAGAGACCAAAAAGCGTCTTCCTGACCATATGAAAAAGTATATGGCAGAAAATAACATTAAGTTTTACACCATCAATGCTACTGCTATTGCGGAAGAACTTGGTCTGGGTAACCGCACCAATACCATCATGCAATCTGCCTTCTTTAAGGTGGCCGAAGTAATTCCTTACAAGCAGGCCGTTACCGAAATGAAAGATGCCATCATGAAATCCTATGGCATGAAGGGAGAAGAGATTGTAAACATGAATAATGCTGCTATTGACAGAGGTGGTGATGTAATCCAGATCGACATTCCTGCCGAATGGAAAAACATCGGGGTGAAGCCTGCAGCAAAAAGAGATGATCTTCCCGAATTTATCCGTGATGTTGTATTCCCCATTTATGCACTCAACGGCGATGATTTGCCAGTAAGCACCTTCCTGGATCGTGAAGACGGAACATTCCCACAGGGAACTACAGCTTATGAAAAGCGTGGTATTGCTGTTAATGTTCCCGAATGGCAAGTTGACAAGTGTATTCAGTGTAACCAGTGTGCTTATGTTTGTCCTCACGCTGTAATCCGTCCTTTCCTCATTGATGAAGACGAGATGAAAGTAATCGGCGAAGACACTCCGGTACAAAATGTAAAAGGTAAACTTTCTGCTTACAAATACCGCATGCAGGTGAGCCCGTTAGACTGCACAGGTTGCGGAAACTGCGTTGATGTTTGTCCAGCTCCTGAGAAAGCACTTATAATGGAATCGCTCGACTCTCAGTTGCACGAAGACAAGCGCTGGGATGTAATTTCTAAAAATGTTACTTATAAAGAAAACCTGGTAACCAAGGATTCAACTGTAAAGAACAGCCAGTTTGCACAACCCCTGTTTGAATTTAGCGGTGCATGTGCCGGTTGCGGCGAAACTCCCTATATCAAACTTATCACCCAGCTATATGGTGACCGTATGATGGTAGCCAATGCTACAGGTTGTTCGTCAATTTACGGTGGTTCTGCACCAGCAACTCCTTATACTGTAAACAGCAAGGGTGAAGGTCCTGCATGGGCAAACTCTCTCTTCGAAGACAATGCTGAGTATGGTTTTGGTATGGCAACCGGTGTAAATAAAATCCGTGAGCGCATTGCACGCTTTATGGAGGTGGGCATGGAAGCTGATGATATGAAAGCTGAAACCAAGGAAGCTTTCAAAGGATGGCTGGACACCAAAGAAAATGCCTCCACCAACAAAGAAGCTTCAGAAAAAGTTGTGGAAGCATTGAAAGGCGAGAAAAACCAGATTGCAAAAGATATCATGGACCTCAAGCAGTATCTTGTTAAAAAGTCTGTATGGGTATTTGGCGGCGATGGCTGGGCTTATGACATCGGCTTCGGTGGACTTGACCACGTAATTGCATCTGGTGAAGATATCAACCTGCTGGTAATGGATACCGAAGTGTATTCTAACACCGGAGGACAAGCCTCTAAATCTACTCCTGTAGGAGCTATCGCCAAGTTTGCTGCTGCGGGTAAGCGTGTTCGCAAGAAAGACCTGGGACTTATGGCCATGACCTACGGTTATGTATACGTAGCTCAGGTAGGTATGGGTGCCAACCAGAACCAGTTCCTTAAAGCAGTTCGCGAAGCAGAAGCATATCCCGGACCTTCAGTTATCATTGCTTATTCACCATGTATCAACCACGGTTTGCGCGGTGGAATGGGATCAACCCAGACACAGACCAAAGATGCCGTTGAGGCAGGATACTGGCAACTGTATCGCTACAACCCCATGTTGGAAGCAGAAGGCAAGAATCCATTCCAGCTTGACTCCAAAGAGCCCGATTGGAATAAATTCCAGGACTTCCTTGCCAGTGAAGTACGGTACAGCTCACTTAAGAAAGCATTCCCCAAAGTAGCTACTGAGTTGTTCACAGCCGCACAGGAAAATGCAAAATGGCGCTATGAAACTTACAAGCGTCATGCTTCCATGGACTACTCTAAAAAAGAGTAACTCTATTGCTTATTACATATAAAAAGGCTGTCTCTTTCAATTGAGACAGCCTTTTTTTTTTGGCATATGGTTGCAGGAATTTTGCTTACAGGAAATGAAAAAACCCGCAGGCATTTCGCTTACGGGTTTCAGTTTTTTCAGGTTTGGAAACCTGCAGTAACCAGGAATTTTTTCTAGAAAAAGTCAAACAAGTCGTCCAGTTCAATATCACCGCAAGGGGTTTTCTTTAGTTGCTCCCGGATTAGCTCTTCAAATTCTTCGTCATCTGCGTCAAAGTCATACTTGTTGTCAATTTCTTGCACAAGCTCGGAAAATTCAGCCATTTTCTGAGTAAACTGAGTCAACCCATCAAAGTCTCCTTCTTCAATACTGAGAGCCATAAGCCTCATTTCGCAGGCCTTCTCTGCAACCTTCCTTGCATCTTTTTCCATTTCAGTGCTTCCAGCTCCGCATCCTGTCATTATCAGAACGGCAAACAGAACCATACCCACTGTTGTCATTACTCTTTTCATACGCTTTTAGTTTATTAGTGATATTCTTTTGTCCTGTTTCTTCTCAGGGCAGGAAGGTTTTGTTTTTCAAAACACACCATTTCTTCAGGCATCAAAATTAGTTAAAAAACCAAAATGAGATGGTGAATAATCCCCTTTTTGTCAACATTTATGAAAAACCTATTCTTAATTAACGCAGGATGTCGATGATTATTAGGGAA
>SLPR01000411.1 GCA_007131895.1 Bacteroidales bacterium
AATCCCATAATGGCAGCCATCACCATAAAGAACCGATCTTCAGCATTCTCATCAACTTCTTTCGTTTCAGCCTGACCGGGCAAGCCTGCACCATCATGTATGGATTGTCGCTGTTGCTGTTCGTTTTCCCCGTTTAGATTGTTAGCCGGTTGTTTGTCATTTATTTCCGCAACACTTACTATGTTTCGGGTTGCTGATTCGGAAAGGGGTGTGTTTTCAATCAAATATACTTCAATGCTTTTCAACATTTCATCAAACTGACTCTGCACCTTTCCCCAATCATCGGTAAAGTCTCTTACCTGAAAAAATATAACCGTCACGAATCCCAGAGTAACCAATAATAATGTAACGGTAGAGACGATAGTAGCATAAATTCTCCCAAGACCCCATAATTCGAGTTTTTCACTTACCGGCAACATAAGAAAAGCCAATATAAGGGCCAGAACCAAAGGGGCCAGAAATGCCTTAGCCAATACCAGTCCCTGAAATAAAAAGTATAGCCCCAGAATTACCAGCACAGTGTACAGGATAATATCTTTTCTCCTTTTCATAGTATCCATATTCCATTGTGGTTTTTAGATTTATCCCAACCCGTCTTCATTGACAATCTTCTTTCCTGCTTTTCTTCAGTTTCGGAAAATTTCTCAGTGACTTTTTTCACACCTGCTTTGTCATCCTTTTTTATGGGAAGGATAATAATCGCTTAAGAAAAGGTATGCTTTGTGCCAGCAAAATGATTGACCGGTAAACTTATGGTTTATTGAGATGCTGCATCCAGACGTTTGCTTTATCAAAAGCCAAAAATAGTAAAAATATTCACCATAAAAAACTCCGGAAGCCCGAATTTGAGACATTTAGCTATGGATTTGTGTTTGATGTGACAGGCAATATATCATGCGTTTTTCGTACCTTTACCATGTTAAGATACTCTTGCACAAAAGTCATTATATCTGACAATACCCTCAATAACGGGGTAATCGTTTGCTCTGCAAGGAAAGTTTTTTTTGATTCTTTTCTTTTGACCGACTTGCCAGCTTTAAATCCTGAATGCTTGCTAAAAAGGCAACTTCTATTCTGAAAGGCACATTTAATTATAAATAATATGAACGTTATGCGCAAAATTTTTATTACGCAGCTAATACTTCTTCTCTGTTTTACAGGCTTCGCACAAATCCTGCAAGACGATTTTGAAGGCAATTCAACCATTGATACCTGGTATGGGGATGACTGTTTTATGGATATCTCCTTCACCAATCCCTTTGTCGATTCCATTAACCCCTCTGGAACGGTACTGAAATACCACGATACGGGTGGGCTTTATGCCAATGTGGGATTTGATTCTCCATCCACTATCAATATTTCAGATGGTACGCCCTTCAGTTTGAAAATTTATGTGCCCTCAGACGGAATTACAGGAAACCAACCCAACCAGATTTCCTTGAAGCTTCAAAACAACAATCTGGGTCAGCCATGGTCCACACAAAGTGAAATTATCAAACCCATAAGTTTGGATCAATGGCAGGAGGTTACTTTCGATTTCGTAACGGATTCCTATATAAATCTTGACCCCAATTCGCCACCACCCAGCCAGAGAAATGACTTTAACAGGGTTGTGCTGCAGGTAAACGGAGAGAATAATACAGATCATGTACTTGCCTATATTGATGATTTTTATTTTGAAGGAGAAGAACAGGAGGAAACTGATGACCCGGTTTACGATCAACTGGTATGGTATGATGAGTTTGAGACAGATGGTGCCCTGGATGCTTCCAAATGGTTTCACCAAACCTTATTGCCCAATGGCGATAGTTGGTTCAATAACGAAATTCAGCATTATACCGACAGGCTGGAGAATACATATGTTGAAGATGGCGTAATGTACCTGGTGGCCAAAAAAGAAAGCTATACCGATCAGGGAGTTACCAAGCAATATACTTCAGCCCGCTTAAATTCTAAGTTTGCCTTTACCTATGGCAGGGTAGAGGTAAAAGCCAAACTTCCCACGGGTGCAGGAACCTGGCCGGCCATCTGGATGTTGGGGAAGAATATAAACGAAATCGGAGCTTACTGGTATATTGAGGGCTACGGCACCACCAACTGGCCCGCTTGCGGGGAGATTGACATTATGGAGCATTGGGGAACCAATCAGAATTTTGTGCAAAGTGCCATGCACACCCCATCCAGTTATGGAGGAACGGTTAATCACGGTGGGCAGGTTATTCCAACTGCTTCCACCGATTTTCATGTATATGCCCTGGACTGGTATCCTGACAGAATGGTTTTCAGCGTGGATGATGTGGTGCATTATACGTATAACCCTCATGTTCAAAATGCCGATACCTGGCCCTTTGATGAAGATCAGTATTTGCTTTTAAACATTGCCATTGAGCCGGGAATTGACCCCAACTTCACGGAAAGTGCCATGGAAATTGAATATGTAAGAATCTACCAGGAAGGCACAGTCAGTGCTGGTGAAGTTGCCTTTGAGCCCCAACTGATAGTTTCTCCCAACCCCGTAAGTAACGTAGCGCTTATCAGGAGTCCGGCAGAAGCAACAGGCAACAGTGTTTTTATTTATGATTTGCAGGGCAGATTGTTAAAAACCATGACTATCCAATCTGCAGAAACATTTGTTGATATGTCGGGCTGGGCGCCGGGAATTTATCTGTTTGAACAAAGAGGAAATAAGGTCAACCAATCCTTTAAGGTCATAAAACAATAATGATGTGTTTGCGTAAAATGCGCGTTATCTGCATTGTCTTGTCGTCTGGTAATAGTAATGAACGAAAAAAGCTTTCTGGTTTTTCCAGAAAGCTTTTTGCTTTTAAATCATTCAACAATCAGTTATCCGATGCAGGCATAGCGATTGTTTTGGCGTTTTCCTGCATAGCCATTACCTGGGAAGCACAACTCCATCAATTACATGGATTACCCCATTGGAACCTTTCAGGTCTACAGCAGTTACAAAGGCTGAATTACCGGATTCGTCCGTTAATTTAACCCTGTCCCTGTCAATTGATGCGGTTAATTTGCCTCCGCTTACCGTTGTCAGAACAACTTCGCCATTGCCTGCTTGTATTGCAGCCATCACTGCGGCAGCATCAAGGTTGCCGGCAACAACATGGTACGTTAAAATTTTCGTCAATTGAGCCTTGTTTTCAGGCTTGAGCAAAGTCTCAACAGTTCCTTTGGGAAGATTGTCAAAAGCCCTGTTGGTAGGAGCAAATACTGTAAATGGACCTTCCCCTTTCAGGGTTGATACTAAATCGGCCGCTTGTACAGCAGCTACGAGTGTTGTGTGATCGGAAGAGGAGATGGCAATATCCACAACATCCTTTTTCTGACTAAATGCACTAAAGGATAAAAGGAGGGCAAGTAGAACTAAATTGATTTTTTTCATTTTTCTTTGTTTTAAATTTATAGAATACAAATAATGCTGTTTAAACATGCCTGCTTGATTATTGTTCAAGTATGGAATGAAAAAGTTAAACAAAATGTTTTGCTTGTGTGTTTTGAAACAAAAAAGCTATCGGTTTTAATAATTTGATAACGAGAGTTTAAAACAAATAAGAGTAGTATGCTGGGAATACAATCAAACTTCCGTTCTTTTTTATGTTTACTTATAAATAAAAATATCTGAACAACATTAACGAACTCATTGATCCTTTTTGTTTCTAACTTTACCATAACGGGTTGGGCTTTTTTATACACCGTCTAATTCTGCGCTGACACATTTGGTGTTTGATAATGCATTATTTGTCTGTCATATTAAAGCAATTTTGTTTAGCCCATTGCGAACGCACTTTTTTATGCTTCCAGAAACAAAAAGCGATATGTTTTGTCTTACAGAGAATATTCTGCATTGCGCATTAAAAAGAAAAAAAAGTAAAGCTATGTAAATGCTTTTTCTCTTAAGATGCTGTTTCAGAATCAATGAATTATAGTGTTTTTTTTCGGGTTATCTTGCAGAAAACCTTAAACTAAAAATGGATGTGGAGTTCGGAACCCACTTTAAAAAACGGGAAGAATTTGTAAAGTCAAACAATTAAAAAACTAAGAATCATGATGGCAAATCTTGTTATTACAGCGCAATTGGTTGTTGCTGTTTCCATATTAATTGTATGGGTATTTCGTTTTGATAACATCATAAAAGAGTTTAAACAGTATGGATTGAGCGATCTGACCCGCACCATGGTTGGCACCAGCAAGATAGTGCTGGCAACGTTGCTGGTTGCAGGCATCTGGTATCCCTCGCTGGTTCCGGTTCCTGCGCTTATTATGGCTTTCCTGATGTTGAGCGCCCAGTATTTTCATTACAAGGTAAGTAACCCTTTCCACAAAAGGGTTCCCTCGTTGTTCCTTTTGCTGCTTTGCCTTTTCATTGCTGCGGGATCTTTAAATCTTATTGCCTGATGCGTTTAATGGATGGCCTGATTCTTACATCAAGCCTGTCTTTTTTAGCCTATGGAATTTCTTTTTTCGTAACTCCACACATGAAAAAAGAGTTCATTCGCTTTGGATTGGGTGGTTTAGGAATGCTTATCGCAATTCTGGAAATTATTGGAGCGATAGGTTTACTGGTAGGTTTGAGGATCAATGCTATTTTGCTGATTTCCTCCGGAGGACTCGCTCTGTTGATGTTTATGGGCATCATTGTCAGATTAAAAGTTAAAGATAGTCTGTGGACTTCACTGCCTGCCTTGTTTTATTTGGTTTTGAAT
>SLPR01000043.1 GCA_007131895.1 Bacteroidales bacterium
ATACCGGTCCCAGTGAAGGTTCACGTATCACCACGGTAGCCTTGACCCCTATTTTATTTAACCCTTCTGTCAATGCTATACTTGTGGTGGTTTTACCTTCACCGGCGGGCGTGGGGGTAATGGCAGTTACCAGCACCAGTTTTTTGTTTTTTACTTTGCTCTCGTCGATAAGTTTCAATGGCAACTTGGCAATGTAACGTCCATACATGCGCAAATCATGTTCTTCCACCCCCAGGCGGGAAGCAATTTCTGTTATGGGCTTCATAGTTGCGGCCTTGGCAATTTCCAGATCTGATTTCATAAATTCAATGTTTATAAGGTTTGGATATTTGGATTTAAAAGGTGCTTAAACATATCAATAACAACCATAGGAATGGCGCTTTGTTTAATGCACCTTTTCAAAAGACGATATTCGTATATCAATACCCTTTTGAGGCACCTAAATATAGAAAAATTATACAACAAAGGGGTAGAAAAATCAGAAGATATTCAATCTTCCGATGGTGAATCAAACGGAGTTTCTGTCTTATCATCAGAAAGGGGTTGATAGGTAAACCTTGCAATGGTAAGTTTTTCGGTTTTATCCGTTTTTGGGGCGATGTTTCTGAAAAGCCAGAGGTTGAAGAAAAGCCTCAGCCCGTTAGACTCGGGAATATGCTTGCCGGCATATTGCCACTGGGCAATAATTCTACCGTCGGGAGCTTCATCCCAGTGCCCGTGCCAGCTGCTGAAAAGAATTTCGTCGGGTTTCCAAACAATCCGATGGGTGGTATAGGTTCCACTTGTAAGAACGGGAAAGCGAAACTGATTCCCCGGATATTCTGCAGGCTGAATAACATAGTTTCCAAACTGGTAATTCTCCTTGTCACCCCAGCGGCTGAATTCCAAATCTATTTCGTTCTGTTCATCCCTGTAAAGAAAAACACCTGCCACCACATGGGGGTC
Organism: Bacteroidales bacterium; assembly: GCA_007131895.1. Lineage (GTDB taxonomy): Bacteria > Bacteroidota > Bacteroidia > Bacteroidales > UBA7960 > SKVR01. The sequence goes on from SLPR01000043.1 coordinate 946, forward strand.
ATAGTCAGCGGGTTCGGCATCCAGGTAAAAAGTAAAAGTGCCGTAATCAAAAGTTTCCTTCGAAATAACCTCTGTAGCATACCATCTGCCGTTTTCCTTTCGGGATAAAGTAAGATGCAACCTTCCTCTTTCATCTACCCATACGTCAGCCGTATCGTTGGACCATAGATTTGCCCCCGGGTTGCCAAATCCGGCTTTCACATCCCATGAATACCCGGCAAAATCAAGGTTTCGATGCTCGGGGGTAACAAAAAACAGGGGATTGACAGACCAGTCCCAGCTATCGGTCCATTCATTGATTCGTTGTTTGAGAAAGATGCCCGCAGCAAAATGGTATTCGCCTGCTTCTTCAGCAGTAAAACTTAATTGGGTATAGGTGCGATGGGTTTCGGCTTTAATAAGTACATCTTTTTCAATTCGCGTAACCCGTCCGGAGCCAATGTTATTCAGCAACACCACCACACTGGTTTTAAAGTTTTCAGAAGACGGGTTGCGGAGCATGACCTCAAAGGAGATTTCTTCTCCACTCTGCAGCGAAGGGTTGGCAGAATTCGCTCTTACATAGGATGCTTTTACATCAAGAATATAAGGCATATTGCGCACAAAACTCATTTCGTTATTCACGGAGGAAATCTCTACATCTTTCCAGATGCCCCACAACTCAGTTGGGTTGTCAAATGCCAGGCTGCTGCTTTTGTGCCTGCCTGTTACCGTATAAGATTTGTACACAGGCACATCATAAAAAGTGGCCATGGCATCCAGGGTTTGTGACTCCTCACTAAAACGCCTGCGCTCAAGGGTTACGACTCCACTGGAGCCGGGAATTGCTTTACTGCCATGGGGCACGTTGCGCAGGTGTATCAGCACGCGTTCCACCTTTTCTCTGTTACTCTCTTCTTCTAAAGGATACATTTTCGGATTGTCCGGGGACTTTGACCATACACTTTGTGCAATCAAGACCATAAGAAGCAAAAGGCAAATTCTTACATATTGCATATGAGTTGATAGTTGATTTCAAAAACAAAGGCGAAAGGTAATAATTTTTTGCTGATTATCTGTTGTTCAACAATCGGACACAGGAGTTTTGCGAGTCACTAAAGCTCTTCATGGTCGGTGACCTTCTCAGCAATGGCTATGAATAAAAAAACACCGGCTGCAGCAACCGGTGTTTTCTTATTAACAATTTACCATATCAGTTTATCTGTGTACCTGGAGTTTGTTTACTACTACTCCTGCATCAGTATATACACTTACAATGTAAATACCATTGTTAAGGTCAGAAACATCCATGCGTACCTCAAAGCCATCTACCTGCCTGTTTTCCACCATTCTTCCGGTAACATCGTATACAACCACCTGGTTGATGCGATTATCAGAATTGATGGTAAACTGGTTACCGGCAGGATTGGGGAAAAGTTTGACATGGCTGGTTTCCAAGGCAATTTCAGGAACTGAAACTACACCGGTATCACCAATTGTCATTTCAAGTGTAGGATTGGAGCCGGGTTGGTTCCACTCAAGATCACCGGGAAAACTACCGGCAATAAACACCTTATGGAGCTCCGGATCGAAAGCAAAAGCATCTTCATCTTCGCCCACCATGGCACCGGTCATATCCACCTTGAAAGTAACAACAAAGGGTCCGTTTTCTTTGTCACCGTTGTCGTCACCATTATCATCGGGTCTGTCGCCCCAGATGTCTTCTACAGTAGCATCACCTTCCACCATGAACATACGGTTTGGCTCACCGGTCCATTCGCCGAGGTCCCAGGAAGGCTCATCAACCACTACAAAATACTTGTATTGTACTTCACCTGCATCCAGGAAAATAGAAATTGAATAAATCATTTCAGGTTCTTCATCAGTGACTATTTCCACAAAAACATCATCCAGGAACAGACGATCCATATCTTCCACGTCATGGTGGCGGAATGCAATAAACACCTCTTCACCGGCATATGCTGAGAGATCAAGTTCTCTCAGGTACAAAACGTTTTGATCAAAATCGGCTGTAAGGGTCTCTGTCCAGAGATTTTCAAAAGACTCAAATTCTGTATCTGTGGTAGAAATGAGCACACTGTAGTTTTCCAGCTTGAATCCGGGTGTTTGTGCACCGGTACCTACTTTGAAGGAAAGCTGAATCTTTTCATTTTCACCGGGCTGGGTCATAAAGATTTTGGGAGTCATAAGCCAGTTATCGGGTGTAAGAGCATGCCAGTTGCCATCTTCGTCCTGGTATGCAGATTGCGAACGCATTTGTCCGTTGGGGTCTGCAGAGGGTCCGGGCGACCAGTACCAGTTAAAGCCATCATTATTGGCATCAATACTCACCCATCCCTCTGGCAGCCAGATGTCAGGTGTATCTTCACCTTCACCGTCAAAAGTTTCCATGAAGGGAAGGGGCAATCCATCAGGTGCTTCATCACCAAACTGCTGAAGCACGAAACCATTTCCGGCAGCATACGCCATCACCCTTACATTTCCAAAGGGATCAGTAACCACGTCAAGTCCTACACTGGCATTGCCGTTGGAGACATTACCCACGGCTATAGAATATACCACTTCTTCTGCAAAGGTAGAAGCGGCAAGATTGGTCATGGCTTCGGCAACTGTTTCACCGTCATTCAGGTCAAGAACATACAACATGTTTCCAACCGGATCCGTACTTACGTGCATGTATGCAAGAAATCTTTCACCCTCGTGATAAAAAACATGGGGATACATAGACCAATAGGGGAAGAAGTCACTGGGAATACCTGCCAGCATATTGAAGTCTTCGTCAATGAGGGCAATACCAATAGATGAACCACTAACCACAAAGAGGTCTTCTCCGGGTACTTGTGTTACCCTGGCAAAAGTCACTGCACCGTCAAGTTCAGTAGCTTCAACAATTTCAGGGGTTTCACTTACCAGTGTTCCGTTTTCAATTTCCCATACATAGAAATTGTTGGTATTATGAGCACTTACCACTACAGAAGCAAAATCTGAAGGATCGCCAATAACGGTAAAAGCATCACCCAAACGTGCAGTGCCTGAATCGTATTCAATTAGCACCTGAGGTTGCACATTGAGACTGTTCCAGTGGTATACCTTAAATATCCCGGGCATAACCATGTTGCAACCAAAAATGTGATTGCCGGCAGTTGTAACATCGTTGATAGCAAAAGCACCTCCTGAAACACCGGTCATATTGAGTGTCTGGGGTTCTGCATCGGGGTTGTTAATATTCCAGTAATAAATATTATTGTTACCGCCCTGGCGAGAAGCCACAAAAACATACTGGCCATTGAATGCTGCACCACGGTTGGCACCTGCGTCGTTGATGTATGCCGGCATGTTGCCGGAAGCCTGGCTCTTGTCCATCAAAATGGTAACAGGATCCAGTGCATTTGAATCTTTGTTAGCCTGAACAGGCATGAATGCTCCTGACAACAAAAAGATCATCAGAAAAGCAAAACTCATTTGTGTAAACTTTTTCATAAGCGTTGTTTTTTAGTTTGTAATTGGGGTTGAAATTATTCAAAATCTGTTGATCTGTTGATTTGTATATTCTGAATTGTTGACCATCACAAGTATTGAATCATTAGGATTGCAATTATACTAATAATTCTGATCATCTCAAAGGTTTATTTAATTTTTTTAAGATAACAACACCACCACTTTCTAAATGTTTTTAAACCATTTGAAAACAAACACATTTTCGCTCAAAACAATAATACAATAAGCTCTTTTCCTTATGCTAAAATCGAGCATAAAGTTCGTTTG
>SLPR01000238.1 GCA_007131895.1 Bacteroidales bacterium
CAGAAAGTGCCGGGGTGATTTCCGGTTGAGAGTATAACGTATTTTGCAGGAGCGGAATCAGAATAAAAAGGAGTAAGGAGTATACAGTCTTTGTCATCGGGATATTTTTTGGTTGTAATTTGGTAATACAGTGTTTTGTGTTGTATGATAGCAGCTTAAAAGGTTTGGTAAGAGAATTTTTCAAGCTCTCTTCGCGAAGGATAATATAAAAAAAAAGAACTAAGGCGGACGATGTTGTATCGTTCTTTTGGAAGGATTAAACAGTTACACCTGCCGCCAAAGTACTTTTTTCAATTAACCAATTGTATTATGAAGAGAATCGAAGGCAAACATACTCATTTTCTGTTTGAGGCACAATCCGCATTTAAGGGTATTTTTAATTAAACCTGTTAAGTGCCAGTACTTACTGTTATCACTGTTTCAGGCAATATCCATAATGTAAAATATAAAAATATTCTTTTTCGAATGATAAATTTTCAGCAGGTCCGGCTTACATTATTAATACCTTGAAGGGATGCAATCTAAAATCCGGGATTCCGGGAGCTATTTTTCTAATTGCCAATAAAGATTTTATAATTATCTTCGCCGGTATAGTTTAAACCTCTTCCCCATGGCATCAGAAAAAATTAAAGTGTTGATTGTTGACGATCATCAACTTATGATTGATGGAGTAAAATCGATTCTTGAAGGTGAAGAGGATGTTGAATTTGCAGGAGGAGCTGTGAACATGGAGGAGGGGCTGGCTTTTCTTGACAACCACGAAGTGGATGTGGTACTGGCCGATATCAATCTGCCGGGCCGATCGGGAATTGAAGTGGCCCGGGAGGTAAAGCAACACTATCCTGAAGTGAAGGTTATTGCCCTTACCATGCATGAAGATATCGAAATGGTCAAAAAGATGGTGGAAGCGGGTGCTTCAGGCTTTCTGCTGAAACGCGCCAATATGAATGATGTACTGGATGCAATTCGTACAGTGGCCAAAGGGGGGAAATACCTTGATCGCGATGTGCAGGCCATGATGATGGAAAACATCAGCAACCCTGATGCTTCCGTAGCTCTAAAAACCGATGAAGAGGTTACCCTTACCCGGCGCGAACTGGAAATCCTTACCCTGGTAGCCAAAGAATATACCAACGAACGAATCGCTGAAAAACTTTTTATCAGCGAGCGAACCGTAGAAACCCACCGGCGCAATATTTTCTCCAAAACCAAAACCAAATCGGTTGTCGGGCTGATCAAGTACGCTATCAGGAATGGGCTGATCAGCGATGAGGAGGGTGAAGGATAGACTTTTTACCTCACAAGCAGCAGGTTTCGGAATATTACATAGCTTTGCTGACTCCCGGAAGATAACGGCGGGATATTTGGATTTTTCAGTATTTAACCCCTTGTCATAAGCAAGTACTGAACGGTATTGGGTTTAAGATAAATCCTCAGTATTGGCACGTATTTTTATACAATTGAGCAGCCTTAACGTTTCTTTTCTTGCCGCAATTGCTAAATTTGCATCATAGGCAGGATGTCTCAATGATATTTTTTTCTTTTTTGTTGACGAATAAGTACAGCCTTTAAGAGGAATTCTTTTCAGGGTGTACCATTTTTTCAACTATCTATACAATAACAGATACCCAAATGATAAGCAGGATGTTTTTACAGAATCTTTTGTCTGTTATTATGACGGTTTGTTTTTTTGCCACAAACGGCCAGGAAACGCCATCTTCATTTAATGGAGAACAAAACCCTGCTCTTTTAACCACAGAAAAGAAAGAAGTGATTTTTGACAGCCTGATCCAGGTGAGTCATTCCTTCCTTTCAATCAATCCTGACAGTTCGCGGCTGATGGCATTGAAGGCCTCAGATTATCTTCCTGAGGGCGATGCTCAGAGGCATATCAGGCTGCTTAATCTCATGGGTATCACCTACTTTATCCAGACTGAGCACAGTAAGGCACTGGAGAAATACCTCCAAGGGCTTACGCTGGCTATGGCTCACGATGACAGCCTTCGCATTGCCGATATTTACAACAACGTTGGGATTGTAAACATGCGCACGGGCAACTATGTAGAAGCACTCGACAACTTTCTGAAGGCCAGAGAGTACTATGAGAAAATAAATGATGTGCGCAATATGTCCAGCACCTCTAACAATGTAGGATTACTTTATGCCGACATTGAAAACTTCGATATGGCCCGTGAGCAATACCGGATAGCAAACAAGGGGTTTATTGAAGCGGGAGACAGTGTTGGCCTGGCGGCAACCCTCAGCAACAAGGGTTCTTTGTTTCTGAAAATGGAAAAGCCCGATTCTGCTTTTTATTATTTTTATAAAGCTATAGATGTTGAAAAAAGAACCAATAACCGGTTTGGTCTGAGTGCTACTCTTAGTGAAACCGCCAAAGTATATTCCTACATCCTGGATTATGAGCGAGCTCTGGAGTACTACATCACAAGCATTGAGATGGCCCGGCAGATCCAATACCCATTTAAACAATGCAGGGCTCAGCAAGGGCTTGCGCAAACGTATCTCAAAATGGGGGAATCCTCAAAGGCCCTGAAAAGTGCACACGAGGCCATGAATATAGCACATGAACTTGGCAATGACAAGCTCCGGCAGGAAACCCATGAGGTCTTCTCTCTTATATATGAGTATATGGGAGATTTTGAGAAGAGTATGACCCATTTTCGGACTGCTGTTGAGATGAAGGAAGAAATTGTTAACCAGACCAAACTTCATCAAATCTATAACCTGGAAATACAGCAATTGAGCCAGGCCAAGGAAATACAACAACTGGAGATACAACGCCAGGAACTGATGCTTAGCCGCAAAAATAACACCATCGTTTTTATCATCGTGGGTTTTCTGATGATCTTTTCCGGCCTTTATTTGCTCTATCATAACCACCGTTACCGTCAGCTGGCAGCTCACCAGAAAGCCATTCTGGATCTTACAGAGAAAAAATCAAGGGCTGCGGTAGAGGCTGAAATACAGGAGCGTAAGCGTATTGGACAAGAACTGCACGACGGGCTGGGGCAGATGCTGTCGGTGGCTCGCCTGAATATCAGCGTTCTGCAGCAAAAAGACGCTATTACCCCCATGCGCAAAAACGAATTGCTGGAGGCTGCTATATACAGTGTTGACAAAGCTTTTTACGAATTGCGCGATATCAGCCATAATCTGGCGCCTTCGGCACTGTCGGAAAAAGGACTTATTATGGCACTGAAAGAGCTTTCCGAGCAGGTGAACAAAAGCAAACAAATGCTGATGCACCTGGAAACATACGGAATAAACGAACCTATGGACAATCTGCTGGAAAATACACTTTACAGAGCCATACAGGAATTGCTTAATAACGCCATTAAACATGCCAGGGCATCTGAGTTTTTTATCCAGCTTGTGAAAAATGAAATGGAGATCACTATCATTGTTGAGGATAACGGACAGGGTTTTGATGCTTCAAAAACTCTTTATCTGCCGGGGGGAGGACTCAGTAATATTCGATCAAGAATCGAAAATCTCAATGGCAGCATTTATATTGATGCCATGCTCAACAGAGGTACCATTGTTACGATTGTAATACCTTTGAAAAAAGTTAAACTTACCAAAAAAAGCCTTTTAGGGTAATGGTGGTTGAAGACCACTATCTTAATAGCAACCTGGTTTTTCTCAATTCAGCGTTTCTCCAAACCCAAGGTTTGGAGTGACTCCTGCGTATCCATTGTAATGCAGCCTTTATAAGTGCTGGTACGTAGCCTGTTCAGGTTCAAATACCATGTAGCTCGGATTGTCATCGTGCCTGTTGTTACTTATATTTGTTTCGATTTACCTATTGGGTTTCGGCATGCAAAAAATCAGGTTGTTCTGGTCTTTCTACCGGCCTGTTCAGCAATATAACCACTAAAAACATAACTATGAAAATCATTACTGTTGTATTTCACACTTTGATTCTTCTTTTCTCCCTAGCCCTTGGCCAGCAGGCTAAAGCAACGGAAAGTAAAGATGCTCCTGAAGGTTTCTGGACTGTTCTGGAGGTTTATCCTGTTAACCATCATGCCTCATGCCTGACATGGGACGGGGAGTACATCTATATCGGTACGGTTAGCAGCACCCTTGGGCCTAATCTATACCGTTTCAACCCTGTTAACGGACTTCTTGAACTCCATTTATCGGGACCTCACAACAATGCATATGGGTTGACCACCAACGGGGAATATTTCTGGATACTCGACCGTGAGCTGCCTTCTTCTACTCCCGCATATGTGCTGCAGGTTGATCTGGAAGGCAATCTGGTTACTCAGTTTGATCTGGCTAACTATTATATGGCTGGTATTACCTGGGATGAAGGAAATTTCTGGGTGGCTACCACCTCACCATCTCCCGGGCTGATACATCAAATCGACGGGCAGGGAGAGGAGATCTTCAGCTTTGTCCCTCCGCAGCGCCAAACCAGGGACCTGGCACTTGAAAATGGTTACCTGTGGATCGCCGAGTTCGACGGTCCCAGTATTCATAAAGTGGATCTACAGGGCGAGTGGCAGGCTACTTACCCCACCATCAATGCAAGGGCTGTAGGCGTGGTGCATGACGGCAATTATCTGTGGTACCTCTCGAGGGAGACCAACGGCAACAGTTTTCTTTATAAAGTAGATCCCCACGGAGTGGGTAATGGATGGATCGATGCTCCCCATCAGCACCATATGGGGCAGA
>SLPR01000531.1 GCA_007131895.1 Bacteroidales bacterium
CGGATGTATTCGTTGAAAACCAGAATGCAGGTGGTTTGGCAGGGAGATTAACCCAAAGTCATTTGGATAATTCCTATGCTACCGGATATGTAAATGGAAGTAATGCAGGTGGTTTGATAGGGAGCATTGTTCTTTATGATACACATGCAGCCACTGTTACAAACAGTTATTCTGTGGGAGCCGTACAAGGAGAATATAACACCGGCGGCCTTGTTGGAAGCATTACTGAGCAGCAGCCAGATCCCCTGTTTTACTTCCAGGGTGTTTACTGGGATGTCAACAGCAGCGGGCAGGAGAGCTCCGCCCTGGGGCAAGGTTTGTCAACTTCTGAAATGCTTATGCAAGCCCAATTCAACAGCTTTGATTTTTCTGACACATGGAGCAATATTGAAAATGTTACCTACCCCTACCTGCAATGGCAGGGTGAACCCGGACTCCACAACTACCCGGTGATAGAACACCAGGTTACCTTCCATGTTGATATGGGAAATGCTGAAGGTTTCAACCCCGACAATGATGTGGTTTACATCACCGGATGCATGGTAGAATGGGCAGAACCCGGGGCTGATTTGGAACATCAGCAAATGACAAGGTTTGGCACTACCATGATGTGGGAAAAAACCCTGACCCTTTCTACTGGCGAATATTTTTACAAATACTTCCTCAATGAAGGTTGGGGTGGTGCAGAGTGGACTGATGCTCCCGACCGGCGAATAACAATCCTTAGTGATACCACAATCGTAAATACCTGGGGAGTGCCTGAAGGAGGGACATTCATTGATAATTCTGAATTTGTTAATGCTCAGTTGTTTCCCAATCCGGCTGACGGTTTTATTAATATCACATCCAATTCTGTAATCAACCGCATCAGGATTATTGATATTGCAGGCAGAACAGTTTTTAGCCAGGCGTATGATCAAAAAGCAGCCTCCATAAACGTTGAATCATTCGAGCCGGGTATGTATATTGTTCACATTTACACCAGTGAAGGACTAATAAGCAGGAAGTTGATGGTTAAATGATGAATGGAAATGTTATGACATAAAATCGATTTTAATGAATTTGAACCTTAACCTCAGGTCTTAAATGTATAAACCCCGGTCTGCTTTTGCAGGCCGGGGTTTGTTATTTATTTGAGTCGCAAAATGAGCTTGTGGTCTTTCTGCGAGGGGGGGTATGGTTTGGTTAATCTCATTTCCTGTTTTAAGTAGAGCAAGAAACACATGCAACCCCCATTCAACTGTTTAATCTAATCGTATTTCCAGGGTTTGAAAGAACAAACAGCAAAATGTGCGCATTATTTGTTTATGTTTTCGAAAAGATATTCATTCGAATAAATTTGATTTAAGTTGTTGAATGGAACCCACTTACAATTTATTCATTGTCTTTTGTGAGCGCGTAGTGCTCATGTGGGTTTCATCTGTCTATAATTTTATTAATTCGGTCAGATGGAACCTCCAAAGTTCCTTTATTGTTTTGATTCACAGTTGGTTTTTCAAATAATCATCCTCGTGTGTGTTTAAAGCTTAATCATGGAGGTTTCATATGCAACTTTCGAAAAGCATTAGAGTGTCGGGAGTTATTCAAAAATAAGGTTACGCACATAGAAAGTGCCTACGGCTTCATGCCCTCCGCCACCGATACCAATGAAAATCATATCCAGATCATCGCGTTCTTTCACTGCTGTCAGATTAAACATGTAGGTATGCCATTCACCTACTACTACATTGTCTCCTGCTACTTCAAACTGAACGGGACTTTCCCACCAGTATTGAGTTTCACTCATATCGGCAAAACCAAATACAAAAAATCTTTGAAGTCCGCCATCAGAAAAGGCCGTATTAGCCGGGATATAAATATCAACTTTGGCTACCGTGAAGTTATCGAATTGAATGTCGTACAACTCGGGAGTAGTTCTGAATTTAAGCTCTTGCCATTGAATACCTGCGGTTCTGATAAATTTTCCCACTTTCTGTGCTGATGCATCCGTTGGGTCATCAACAGCAAATTCAACTGTAGAACCGGAAGCAACAGTATCGATGGTTGCCATATTTTCGGCATCTCTTGCAGCAAATGTTATAAATATTTCTTCGGGAGTAATATTGGGAAGGTTCTCTCCCCATGAATCTTGATCTTCTACTACATCGGGTTCTAATGAAGGATCGGAGTAAAAAGCATAGTTAAAGATCCAGACACCCCAGTCGTATACAAACGTAACATACATAAGGTCGTGGCCATCATGTTGGGTAATTTCGATGCCAAAAGACAAACTGGTTTGAGGTACAGTTACTATGTCATTTGTTCCAACCCTTACAAGACCAATCCAGGCACCTAAGCCATTAAGGGTAATCATGTTTGTATTGGGGTTATACTCAAAAGTATGCATTCCACTTAGCCATGCACTGAGGTCTTCACCATCAGGGCCAATCATATTGTCCGGAATAGCTTCAAGGCATTCGCCAACCAGATCCGGATGGAAGACATCGGCTTCGCCCCACATGAAACCCTTATCATCAAACACATAATCACCATTTCTGTGAAAAGTGAACTCGTGGTAATAAGCGCAGGGTCTTGTGCCATCATTCTCCAGGAACCACCAGGCTGTTGGATGCTCCAGGTTCGGACCTACCCCCATACTGGAACCTATACGATAAAGCTTCCATGTTTTTGAAGTTTCACCAGCCAACAATTCTTCAAATGTCTTGGTTACACTGATAAAAATTACATCTGAATAGAACGCATCACAATCTCCTGCTAAAACACTTGTCCGAAAATAAGTGGATTGGTCCGCTTCAAACCATAAACTATCAGCAGTCGCTCCTGAAATATCAGCCCAGTTTTCACCGTCTTGCGAGTCTTGCCATTGCACAATCTCACCGATATAATCCTGAAGACGCAGCACCAAAGTGTCTCCTGTATTTACGTGAGCATGAGCTTCCTTTAATAAAGTGGTCTGAGCATTGCCAGTATTGCAAATCAAAACAGGTGCGACAAATGCAAATAACAGATACCTGAAATACTTTTTCATAGCCTTACAGTTTTAAAAGAGGATCAATTGTTCAACACCTGTTTGTTTATCGGCTTGAACCCATATGTAATAAATTCCTTTGGGCAAATGCGCAAGGTCAAGTTTTACATAAAGCTTTTCTCCCGCACCATGGTGTTTTGATTGATAAACCCTTTTCCCGAGAGCATCGAACACATAAATTTTTATTTCCTTATCAAAATTTTCATGGGTTAATTCCAGGTTAAATATTCCCTGGTTCGGGTTGGGAAACACTTTTATCCCATTCTGAAAAGTGGATTCCAGAACAGATGTGGTATAACAATCTTCCACATTGGGCTGGTCAATAGCAACATCAACATAGACAATGCCTTTGAATGCGCCAGGTGCAGCATTCAATGCATTAACCAAAAATGGAATAACGCAAAGGATTAGAAAAATGGAGTGTAATAGTTTTTTCATGACAAATGGTTTTAGAAAAAATACAATGTATTCTGCAATTTTATTCAAAAAAATATAGTATTGTCCGATTAGAATTTTGATGCTTTCAAAAAAAGGGGTCACTCCCTGAAGGTTTCACTTCCATGGTGCAGGTTTATAATTGCGATCAATCAAAAAAAGCATGGGTAAAAATACAGGAATAAAACTTGCCATACAACCAATTTTTAACAAAAAATTTATTTGTTTAACCAGGTCAGTGTACAAGGATTAATGAACCAACATCAGAGTGACCATTATCAGAAGGCATTTCAGTCCCTCACGCAATTAAGCACTATGTTGCCAGGTATACTGGTGTGGTTGTGACTCAATGACAGAGATCCGCAGGACTTCAGGCATTTTTGGACACATTAAATTACGCTTGATTGGATAAAGCCCCTGTATAGAGTAGCGTTTGTTTTCCGGGCAAAAACTACAAGAGACTGTAATTGCAGTATTCTCATAAATCCTTGACGTAAATTACCTTATCATCCCCTTCAAGGTAATAGTCTTTCAATCGGGCTTCTTCAGCATATCCTGCTTTTTCATAAAATTTGCGGGTGGGTAGGTATTTGTCAGTAGAGGAGGTTTCAATGTAAAGTTTCCGTGCGTGGATTTGCATCAATTCCTGCTCTGTCTGTTTTAGAAGAAGGATACCCAAACCTTTTCCTCTGTAGTTGTTGTCTACCACAATCCAATACAGGTCGAAGGTGCCCTCGGTGCATGGAGTAGGACCGTAGCAGACAAAACCACAAGTTGCACCCTCATGCTCCATCATGATAAAATGATAGCCCGATGCATCCTGGTCCTTCAAAAGAGCTTCCTGTATCAGTTCGACTGCTACCTTTGTTTCATCCTCTCTGAAAAAACCCGTGGAGGTGCAAATACCTCTTATGATATCCACATCATCTTGATGGACGGTTTTTCTGAAATTGATTTCCATGCTGTTAGGGTTGAGGTGTTTTTGCAGACGGACCTTTAGGTAAATGCGTTACAATTCTTCGTACGGTCTCGGTATCCTTTAATCCTGCCATGCGTGCCGCAGCCACAAAGCCACTATCTTCAGAAATGCAGGGATTCGCATTGATCTCCAGTACATAGATGTTTTCCTGGTCATCGACCCTGAAGTCAACCCTTGCGTAGCCACGAAGTTCAAAAATATCGCTGCATTGCAAAGCGATGGACTTCAACCTGCTGATCAGTGAATGGTCATCAGGAGGA
>SLPR01000306.1 GCA_007131895.1 Bacteroidales bacterium
AAACAAAAATAGCCCCCTGAAAATCAGAGAGCTAAGTTTTGTTTTGGTACCCAGGGCCGGGATCGAACCGGCACGATATTGCTATCACTGGTGTTTGAGACCAGCGCGTCTACCAATTCCGCCACCTGGGCTTGTAAAAAGCAATGAGCATTTTGTGAGTGCAAAGGTATATATAAATTCCATTTTGCAAAAAAAATAATTTTACCCTTTTTATTACCCCTTTAAGTAGTTTTAATTTTCTAATTTTGTGCCATCTTTGTTCCATTTCCCACAAAAATAAATCCCATGTCTACAACAGTTCATATTTTTTCAGGTACGGCAAGCCGCTATCTGTCACAGCAAATTGCTGATGAATACGGTAAGCCCCTTGGAAATGAGGTCGTTGAAAAATTCAGTGATGGCGAATTTCAACCTTCTTTTGAAGAAACTGTCAGGGGTAGCGATGTTTTTATCATTCAAAGTACGTTTGCTCCCTCAGACAACCTCATGGAGCTGCTTCTCATGGTAGACGCGGCCAAGCGTGCATCGGCCAAGCAGGTAGTTGCCGTAATCCCTTATTTTGGATTTGCCCGCCAGGACCGCAAGGACAAGCCCCGTGTTCCCATAGGCGCCAAATTAATTGCCAACCTGCTTACCGCTGCCGGAGTAGGCAGGGTAGTTACCATGGACCTTCATGCAGACCAGATTCAAGGCTTCTTTGATGTTCCGGTAGACCACATGTACGCTTCCTCTATTTTTGTTCCTTATATAAAAAACCTGAACCTTCCAAACCTTGTAATGGCTTCACCCGATACAGGCGGCACCAGAAGAGCAGGTGCTTACGCGAAATTTTTGAATTGCGAAATGGTAGTTTGCTACAAGCAAAGAGCAAAAGCCAATGTAGTAGAGCGGATGGTGTTGATTGGTGATGTGAAAGACAAAGATGTAGTTTTGGTGGATGATATCGTTGACACAGGCGGAACCATTACCAAAGCGGCCCAGATGATGATGGAAAACGGTGCCAGAAGTGTAAGGGGAGTTTGCACTCATCCTATTCTTTCAGGCCGTGCCGTGGAAAGAATTGCACAAAGCCCCTTTGATGAACTTATCATTACCGATACCATCCCCTTGCGGCAGGAGTGTGATAAAATAACTGTATTATCCACCGCAAAGCTTTTTGCTGACGTCATCAGAAGGGTAAGCAACTTTGAGTCCATAAGCTCACATTTCCAGTTTACTACCATTCTGTAATTTTTTTTGCTCATATAATAAAAAGCCGGCTGTAAAGTATTACCTTTGCAGCCGGTTTTGCATGATGCAATCCGGAGTATTCATTTAAAAATTAACGAACTATGAAATCAGTATCTGTGAGCGGTTCTCCCAGAGAGAACGTAGGGAAAAAAGATGCTAAGAATTTGCGCCGCCAGGGCCTTGTACCCTGTATACTTTACGGAGGTAAAGAGCAAGTGAGCTTTTCCATGGCCGAGCTGGCATTTAAAGACATTATTTTCACACCTGAAACCTGCCTTGTCAAATTAGATATTGACGGGAAGGTGTATGATGTGATTCTGCAGGACGCACAATTCCATCCTGTTACAGGGAAAATAATTCACTGCGATTTTCTGCAGGTTTTCCCCGACAAGCTTATCAAAATTGATATTCCCATTGATGTTGTAGGTACTTCTCCCGGAGTTATCAAAGGGGGTAAACTTATCACCAAGTTACGCAAGTTAAGAGTAAAAGGGTTGATGGATGCATTGCCTAACACCCTTGAGATTGACATTTCCAAACTTAACATAAATGATTCCGTTAAAATCAATCAACTTAATGTTGAGGGGCTTGAATTCCTTGATCCTGCCAATGCTGTTGTAATTATTGTAAAAATGACAAGAGGAGCGGGTATGGGTGAAGATGAAGAAGAAGCTGAAGAAACTGAAGAAACTGAAGGTACTGAAGGTGCTGAAGGTGGCGAAGGTGCAGAGAGCTCTGAAGAGAAATCTGAATAGATTCAGCCACTGAACTTTTTCGTAAAGTCCAGCCTGAATAATGCTAATAAATACAAAACAAGGCATAAGGGTTTCTCTTTATGCCTTGTTTGCTTTTACATAAACAGTCATACACAACAATTCTACACGTTGTCTTTTGCACAAACTCAATGATTACTGCTTTCTTTAGAAAAATTTGGGGCAGAAACGCTGCTCAACCGTCAAACAATCAACCCGAAGAAGTGAAATATCTTATTGTGGGGCTTGGAAACATCGGCCCGGATTATGAAAATACCCGCCATAACATTGGTTTCATGGTGCTGGATGAGCTGGCACGTATCAAAGATTTAATCTTTGAGCCGGGACGTTATGGCGACCGTACGCAGTTTAGATTCAAAGGAAGAACTTTTATTCTTCTTAAACCCAGCACCTATATGAACCTAAGCGGTAAAGCCATCCACTATTGGTTAACAAAGGAAAAAATCGATACAAATCGCCTGCTTGTTATTACGGATGATGTGGCCCTGCCTCTTGGCACCCTCAGATTAAAAGCCCAGGGAAGTGATGGGGGACATAACGGTTTATCGAGTATCATATCGGTACTGGGTACCAACCAATTTCCACGCCTGCGGTTTGGCATAGGCAATGATTTCCCAAAAGGAACTCAGGTGCAGTTTGTACTGGGCAAATGGGAACCGGAAGAGATGGAGGTCATCAAACCTCTTCTGAAGACCTGTGCAGACCTGGTCACCAGTTTCGGAACCATCGGTTTAGAAAGGACCATGAACCATTTCAATACAAAACCCGCAAAAAAAGCCCATCCCAAAAAAGAAAATCCTGAGAAACCCAATGAATAAAACCTCTGCCATACATGTGAGCTGCGCCATTATCGAATACAATGGCAAAATTCTGGCTGCACAAAGAGGACAGCATACCAGCAATGCAGGGAAATGGGAATTCCCGGGAGGCAAAATTGAAAAAGGAGAAACTCCGGAAACCTGCTTGCGCAGGGAGATACAGGAAGAACTGGCCATTGGGATTGCCATAAAAGCAACGTTGCCGGTTTTTACCCACCAGTATCCGGACAGAACCATTTGCCTGCACCCTTTTGTTTGCAACTACAACGGAGCAGCAGTAAATGCAGGGGAACACCAGAACATTGCATGGCTTATACCCGAAGAGATACCGCAGCTCAACTGGTCAGAAGCGGATATCAAAGTTTGGGAGTATTATCTGAATTTATAGTAAGGCCATGAACTGCAGTCATACCCTGACTTGCTCTGCTCAGCAACAATTGGAACTCAGCCAGCTGGAAATTGCGTGCTTCAAAAAGCAAAGGCTAATGCATAGTAAACCTGCATTAGACCAGTGCAAACAATCTTTTCAACATCTGTAAATACTGATGCTGATATATTTTCTTTCTTTTCTACGTTTCAGGATGGCGAATCAGACTTCTTTCAAGTCTGCTTCTATCCATTTCTGCATAAACTCCCGGAGATCATCCCTGGAAGGCGAACCTTCGTTTCTGACATAATAGCCGGAGGAGCATACTCCCACAGCAAGGCACTCGGAGGGTTCCATTCCAGCCAGCCAGGCGTTGCAAAAGCCTGCATTGAAGTTGTCGCCGGCACCGGTGGTGAGCTTTGGCTTAGCGGTGTAAGGGCCATCAACCCATTTACTCTCCTTTACGGTAGAAATGGCAGCTCCGTTGGTGGGATGGATGACGATACCGGCAACTCCCATTTTCTCCCTGATTTGAATGGCCCGACTGAGTATCTCATCTTCTTTTATACCCAGGGCCAGCGAAATAATGGTAGATTCACTGAGGTTCATACTCAGAATGGTTTCGGCAGGAATCTCAGATATGATTTCCAGAACCTCCCGGATATCGCCCTGCGTTCTCTTTTTGGGGTCGGCAAGATCGAGGAAAACGAGAGGCTTTTTCTTTAATTCTTTGATTATTTTGCCAAATTCGGTGATGATTCCGTTGAGGTTGGAAAGCATGGTCCAGTTGGTGAAAGCAATCAGATCGGTTTCCTCCAGCAGTTCTTTGAGCTCCTGCAGCGAAATTTTGTCCATTAAGCTTTCAAAACTCACTTCTACCATGGTATGCATTTTACCCAGCATAATTTTCCCGTCGAAAAATTCCAGCGCATCAGTATGCCCCGGGTCGGTGAGAGAAACCACCTTACGGCACGAATCGACAAACTCTCTGAATACAGGGTGAATAAAATGTTTTCCGATAGCACCAACATAGCTTACCTCGTGCCCCTGGGCAATGATTGCATTGGCCATGATGGGTCCGTTCCCTCCAAGTTTTACCTGCGTAGGAACAAGTTCAATGTTGGCACTCAGCCCTGCTACCTGTCCAATTCGGTCAGAAAAGGTTTTGATATCAGCAATACGGTCATATTCCTTTTCATTTTTCCTTTGACCTACCACGTGTATGATTTCGTCAACAAACCCATCAAACCCTACAAGCAAGTGCTTCTTGTCTTTGTATTGATTGAGTTTATCCAGTGCGCTATTTACGATGTTTAGTTGTCCCATAAAATCCGGTTTTTCCTGTTAATAAATGATTTAAGAATGATAGAATTCTAATGTGTTCCTGATAATCGCACGATTTAGTCTCTGTATGCGTCAGATGATTTCATATCATCTGTAAAACTGCGGTATATTTTATAAACAGCAAATCCACCCTACAGGTTTTGTGAAAGCAGATTTGCTGTTTTCTTTTTCTCGTTTGAAAATAATTATCTGCCGTAAAGGCGGGTAATTTTAAAGAGTTCCTCTGCAAGTTCGGGAGTAAGCTTTTCCTTTGCATAGCGCCATCTCCAGTTACCTGAAGCTTTGCCGGGGTAATTCATGCGGGCATCCGTATCCAGCCTCAGGAAGTCCTGCATGGGTGCCAGGGCCACATTTGCCACTGTAGACCAGGCAAGCTTTACATAAGACCATGCGGGGTCACTTTTATCCACATAGAAATATTCCGACATATGTTTCTTGTCCTGTTCGCTGCTGCCTTTATATTGTCCCAGTGAGGTATCATTATCGTGGGTTCCTGTATATACCACAAAGTTCTTATCATAGGTATGGGGCATAAAGTCATTTTCTTCACCCGAGTCGAAGGCAAACTGAATGATTTTCATACCCGGGAAACCGAATCTTTCTCTCAGTTCTACCACATCAGGGGTTATGACCCCCAGGTCTTCGGCAATAATATCCAAATCACCCAGTGCATCCAGTACAGTCTCTATCATTTCGCCACCGGGGGCCTCAATCCATTGGCCGTTGATGGCAGTTTCCTCTCCAAAGGGCACCGCCCAGAAGGCAGCAAGTCCGCGATAATGGTCAATGCGCAGGGTGTCGTAAAGGGTAAAACTGGCTTCAATACGATCGATCCACCATTGATAGCCGGTTTCTTTCAACCTTCCCCAGTTGTAAAGCGGATTGCCCCACAATTGACCGGTTTCGCTGAAATAATCCGGAGGGACTCCGGCTACACTTTTGGGGTTGAGCTGCTCATCGAAGTCAAAAAGATCGGGGTTGGCCCATGCATCGCTGCTGTCAAAGGCAACAAACAATGGAATATCGCCGATAATTTTTATCTCATTGAGATTGGCATAGGCTTTCAGCTCGAGCCATTGCTTATAAAACAAAAACTGAACAAACCGGTAATAGTTGATATCGTCACTGAGATGTTCGCGGTAATAATTTACAGAGTCGGGCCTTTTGAACTTGATATCATTTTCCCATTGTGTCCAGGCAACACCTTTGAAGTGTTTCTTCAGGGCCATAAAGAATGCATAATCCTCAAGCCACTTATGATTTTTCTGGCAAAAATTGTCAAATTTGATGCTTCTCAGGCGGTTGGGATTTTTCTTATGGTTCTCATAAGTTTTGTGCAAAAGGGGGTATTTCACATTATGCACTTTTCCGTAATCTACGTTTTCATCGTCAAAATAGATGTTGTCGGGCAGATCTTTAGTATTTAAAAGCCCTTCCTGAACAAGTTTGTCCAGATCTATAAGCAAGGGGTTTCCGGCAAAGGCTGAATAACACTGATAGGGTGAATCTCCATAGCCGGTATGGCCAAGGGGCAGAATCTGCCAGAGTTTTTGTCCGGATTCTACCAAAAAATTTACAAAATTAAAGGCTTCCTGCCCCATGGTACCAATACCATACTTACCGGGCAAGGAAGTTATATGCAATAAAATTCCGCTGCTTCTTTTCATTTTAAATATATTATTTATACGTTGTTGAATGGATTCCACATTAGCATTCATAATCACATTGCTTAAGTGGTATTTATGAACGCGCTCCGGCCGGTTAATCGCCTTAGGAGAGCGCAGTGCTCATGCAAGATTCAATCAAAAATATTTTTAAGTATTACGCTTAGCTTACTTTTCAAGCCTGGGCGGACTGATGGAAGTTGCCATGTATGATTAACACACTGAATAACCAGGCATTACATGGCTTCTACAACAGTACAAATGTTGTATCAGATGCCTGCATCAAGCTCTTCGTAACGCTTCTTGATGAGCTCTTCATCAGGATCATGCACTACAAAAATCATCATAATTGCAGCAATAAACAAAGAAACACCTCCGAACACAAGCCCGAAAATGGGTTGTCCTTTGGCGACAATGCTGATAAAAGAACCCAGCACACTGGCCGCAAATATCTGGGGCATAACAATAAAAATGTTGAACAACCCCATATATGTGCCCATTTTATGAGAGGGCAACGAGCCGGTAAGAATTGCATAAGGCATGGCAAGAATACTTGCCCAGGCGATACCTACACCTACCATAGACGCAATAAGCCATGTAGGATTGGGCACCAGAAGTATGGAAATATATCCCAGGGCGCCACAGGTAAGTGACATGGCATGTGTGTACCTGCGATTGGTCCATTTGGCCAGGAAGGGAATCAGAAAAGCAAAAATTGCGGCAATACCATTGTAGATGGCAAAAGAGAATCCTACCCAGTTGGCGCCCCGGTTGTACTCCTGCTCAACACTGAGTAGTTTGTGCTCAACTTCAGCGGAAACAGCAAGCTCACTTTTAAAGCGTTGAAAAAATCTGACAACACGCATAGATACCACAACCTGGTCTTTCCCTTCGGCAAGTTGTTCTTTGTAAAACTCCAGATCGTTACCAATGGAAATGGCACGATCGCTAAATTCCTCATCGGCTGTGGCTAAATCAATTGATTCAACAGAGCTGATGAGGGCAGTAATTTTATCGCCTGACATTTTCATATCATAGTGATGACTTGTAATGCCAGGGGTAGCAAAGGTCCAGAGGGTAAAAAGGCCTACCCAGGAAAAAAACTGCACAACGGCAAGCTGGCCCATGGTTTTGGGCATTCGATACAAGTCGTTGAGTACGATAACAAATCCATTGTCGGTTTGATTTCTTTTGATCAGATGACCGCCAATAAACTGAATAATTCCGAAGATGATGAAACCAAAGGTAAGGATGTACAAATCGCTGCGAATGAAATCGTAGCGGTGTACAAGAAAAGTAAGTACAATACCCAGCAGAATCCAGTACATGGAAGGGTTGCTGAAGCGGTGATATGGAAGAATTTCGCTGGATTTATGATCTTCTTTTACCCTTTCTGCTCCCTTCTCAAGCTCTTCAAACTCCCTGAGCTGCTCGGGAGTATATTCCCGGGTGCGGGTCACTGTCACAATAATAGCGACAAGAAAAACGATACCCCCAATAAGAAAAGAGATGGTAACGGAAGGTGGCACTTTGCCGTCAGGCGAAATATTGGCTACACTGAGAACGTTGGTAAGGAACCAGGGCAAGATAGAAGCTACCACAGAACCGGTTCCGATAAAAAAGCTTTGCATGGCAAACCCCCTGTTTCTTTGTTCAGGTGGCAGCATGTCGCCTACAAAGGCTCTGAAAGGCTCCATACACATATCAATGCTGGCGCCTAAAATCCAGAAAATACCGACGGCAATCCATAACAAAGGAGCTGTGGGTAGCAATATTAAGGCAACCGAAGCTCCAATGGCACCAAAGAGAAAAAATGGCCTCCGCCGGCCCAGTCGAGTCCAGGTGTTGTCACTCATATAACCCACAATGGGCTGAACAATCAATCCTGTTACGGGTGCTGCAATCCAGAGTATGGGTATGGCCTCTACCTGTGCACCCAGGGTCTCAAAAATCCTACTTACATTAGCATTTTGCAGTGCAAACCCAAACTGAATTCCAAGAAAGCCGAAACTCATGTTCCAGATCTGCCAAAAGCTTAATCGTGGTCTGGTTCTCATCCTTTTTTTTTAAAATTAATAAATCCTTTTTTTCCTGTGTCTGCATTACCATGTTATAAAAATACCTGTCCACACCCTGTCCGGCATGAACATGAAACCAGTAGTTGTAATTTTGAATTGGTAAAGCAAGACCCCTGTGTAAAAGCAAGTAACACTCTTTTTTTTACAACAAGCCGTTAAAATTACATGAATTTTTTGGGTTACAGAAACCAAGGCAAAAATTTTGAAGATTTTTTCAACAAAAACCTCCGAAAATTATTTTTCTGTTTAATGTGGGATGCAAACTTTTCTGCTAATGGAATTGCGCACTATGGCCTGTAAACATGCGGATTTAAGACAGAACCCGGCATTTCCTGTAAAAAGCAATAGTAAAAACGACTATATAGGAGCAATCAGGTGGAGATGAAACCCCATGTCACCCTGGCGGGTTACAGAAAACTCGGTGCGAAACACCTTGTCATAATAGGTAACCAAATCCAGCCCTATCCCTGCACCTGCCAAAAAATTATTGGAATAGGGGTTGCCCTTGAAAAACAGGTTGTCATGAACATACCCCACATCGGCAAAAAAGTTTACGTACAGAGCATAATGAATAAGGGAGAATTTTTCATTGCCAATGAATCCAATCCTGCCTACCCGGTTGGGAACCAAAGCATACTTAAAGTTTGATTTCAGCACGGCAAAATGCTGGCCATCAATAACAAAGTTTTCATATCCTCTTACAATATCCCCTTTGAAGCCCAGCCCCTGTTGCAGATAATACGGCTGAAAGTTTCCGAAAGACATTTTTGCATTGATTCCGGAGGCGAAAAACCACCTGGGGTCAAGCTGCCAGAATCTCCGCAAAGAGGTTTCTGCTGTAGTCATATCCATTTCCTCGTTGCGCAGTATCCCCAGCCCCTGTCTTCTGACCCGGATGTCGAAATAGTGCCCTCTCAAAGGGTAGGCTCTGATATCGCGGTGATCGTGTTTAAACTCGTACCCTAAACTCAGGAAAGGGGACCGGGTGTTGGAGCCTGGCGAGAAAAGCGGGTTGAGCACCAGAAGGGAGTCTGCAAACCGGTACAGGTTATAGTCTATGTGAAAGGTGTGAGAATCATGAATCCCCTGCCGGTAAAATATTCTTGTGTTGACATAAAAATGCCTGAGTGCCCAGGAATCATCTTCGGCATAAAAAAGCTGAATATTATCCTGGGTCATGTATTCAAGCTCATTTCGTCTGTTAAGCCCTACATGAAAACCAATCCCCAGTTTTTGCGCTGCATTCAGATAAGGAATGGTATAGCCGATGCTGTAATTCTGCCGGTAACCTGCCCTGGCGAGAATACTGACTCTTTCCATTCGTCCGCGGAAATTTTCTTTTACAATATAAACCCCGTAGTTTGTGCGGTGGAAAGAGGGGCTCATTATCCAGTCATTGAGGTTTCTTTCTGCAACCTCAAAAATCGGGAAAGGCCATATATACCAGCGTTCAACAAAGGTAAACCTCACATTGGCCATTGGTACCATCTCATTTAACAACAGGGAAACATCCACGAAGTTAAACAAAGAAGTGTTCAACAGGTTTTCGCGGCTTTGCTCCAGCAACCGGCCCAGGTCATTGCGATGCAGGGTATCCCCGGGAGCAAAAAGCAATTCGCGCTGCAAAATATGTTGTCGGGTAGCATCATTGCCTTCAAATTCAACATTCTGGATTATAATGTAATCGGAAGAAATCAGTTCCTGGGGTAAAGGTGCTTTGAAATCAACCGGCACATAACTGGATGGGTACAGCACGGCTAGCTGCTCTTGAGCAGTAAGGGTGGTAATCCAGCCCCAGAACAGAAAAAGTAAAACCGTCGGGTAAAGTGTACGCATTAAATAAGCCTTTGTTTTTAAATGTTCAGGTAATTCATCAATGCCCCATACCTCTCCTTCAACAAATCGTCATAATTATTCTCATCGGAGAATGATGCGATAATTTGATATTCAAACCGGTTGAAAGTCTGGATCACAGATGATACGTCAATTTTATTTAATTTAAGTGATACATCGATTTTAGTGCTTTCTGCAAAAGTACGGGTGCAGCAACTAAGAATCTTTGCATCGTTTGACTCTACCAGTCGTGCAATTTCGTGCAGCGAATAATCAACCACATTCATCTGAAGCACAATAATGCCTCCCGGTTGACCCAAAGAACCTGATTCAACCAACTCCTCCAGCAAACGGGATTGGGTTATGCATCCCAGGTAATCTTCATTAAAATCCAACACCGGAATCAGAGAAAGCTTCATGGTACATACCACCCGCACCACATCAAACAAATGCTGATTGTATAGCACATACGGACGGCTAAGAGAAAGCTGGTAGTTGCCAAGTGGCTCTTCAAAATCATTCATATCATAAATGTCTTTTTCAGAAACCAGCCCCAAAAAAGCCTCATTGTTAACAATGGGTAAATGGGTAACCCGCAATTCCTCCATCCAGTTCAATGCATTACTCCCTTTATCAGAGGTACGCAGTGGCAGAATTATATCGTTAATAAGTTCATTAGCCAGCATAGCATTGTTATTAGTCCATAAAATTAGTCATTTAGTTGAAATTGCAGAAGTAAAAATCAATCTTTTTGTAAAAATTATTCTTTAATATAACCCTGAAATGAACCTGAAAATTGTATTCTTTGTTTTACAGCAATTATATTTAATGTTTTATAGCTTTGCAGTAAAAATAATGTCATGATTCGTTTAAGTGTAAATGTAAACAAAATAGCAACCATACGCAATGCACGCGGAGGAAATATTCCTGACGTGGTAAAGACAGCATTGGATTGCGAAAGGTTTGGCGCCCAGGGTATAACTGTCCACCCCCGTCCCGACGAACGTCATATCAGGCGTAAGGATGTATTCGATCTCAAACCTTTATTAACCACCGAGTTCAACATCGAAGGATATCCAACCCGGAAATTTATCAACATGGTAACGGAGGTAAAACCTGCCCAGGTAACACTGGTTCCTGATCCTCCCAATGCGCTTACCTCCAATGCCGGATGGGATACCATAAAACACCTTGACTTCCTCAAAGAAGTTATTGCTGAATTCCATGCCAAAGAAATCCGTACTTCCATTTTCATCGGCACCGGGCCGGACTTGATTTTCAAAGCTGCTGAAACGGGAACCGACAGGGTGGAACTTTATACTGAACCTTACGCCACCGATTTTCCCCATGATAAGGGGAAAGCTATTGCCCCCTTCATAAAGGCCGCCGAGGCAGCAAGGGAGGCAGGCTTAGGACTGAATGCCGGCCATGACCTCAACCTTGACAACCTGAGTTATTTTGCGCAAAATATACCCGGGTTGCTGGAGGTTTCCATTGGCCATGCGCTGATTTCCGATGCACTATACTATGGACTGGAAAACACCATTCAGATGTATCTGCGTCAGTTAAAGGTTTAGGTTGCTGCCAACCGGACTCATCTCAGCAATCACAACATTAATAAAGACACCCTGGAACCCTTTGATTCTGGTACGGAAACATTTTCTCGGTTTCCCGGTTGTCATCTGTAAAATTGACCATGGAACTATATCATCAGCATTATGGAGAAGGCCGCCCTATGATTATCCTGCATGGGCTCTTTGGCATGTCGGACAATTGGGTGAGTCTTGCCCGCAGGTTTGCCGATCATTATTCGGTGCATGTGATAGACCTGCGCAATCATGGGCGCTCGGGCTGGCACGATGTGTTTAATTATGAGGCCATGGTAGACGACCTAATGGAGTTTATGGACACCCACCAGATGAACTCTGCCATTCTGCTGGGCCACAGCATGGGAGGAAAAATTGCCATGCAATTTGCCCTGCACTATCCGGAAAATACAGAAAAACTAATCGTGGCCGACATCAGCGCTGATGCATACAACCATAAGCACGATGCCTTTATTGATGCAATGCTTTCCATTGACCTGGAAAAATTCACCAAACGGTCAGAGGTTAGCAATGAGCTGAAAGAATTAATTGACAACCAGCGCATCAGGCAGTTTCTCATGAAAAACCTGCATTGGAAAGATCGCTCAAAATTAGGCTGGAAAGCCAACCTGGAAGTTATTCATGAAAACCTGCCGGAAATATTCCGTGCCATAGACTCTCCCGTTCCCTATGACAAACCGTCCCTCTTTCTCAGAGGCGGAGAAAGCCTTTACATCCGGCAAAAACACATCCCCCGAATCAAAAAGCTTTTCCCCCATGCAAGGATTCAAACCATAGAAGGCGCTTCTCACTGGCTTCATGCAGAAAAACCTGATGAGTTTTACGACCTGGTGATGCAATTTTTGCAATCCTGAGGGAATTTCGCCCTTCTCTTAAAAAAAAACAAAAACGAACCCCCTGTTTGCAAATAAGGAGGCATTAGATTTTCTTTGCTGTTTGCATCAGGGAAACCATCGTCATGCTATCTTGCACACAAATAACATCTCACCCATATATCTACATCCTTAAACTCGACAAACATGAACAAACTAAAAATTCTATCTTTTGCGGTTATCTTTTTTCTCGCCCACTGGGCTACAGCTCAAAACGGGAGTGAAATAATTACTGCAGAAAACATGTGGGAAATGGAGCGCGTTGGTGCTTTCGATGTTTCCCCTGACGGGAAGCTGGCGGTTTTCCCGGTAACTGAATACGACATCAAAGCCAATACATCAACTTCCGACCTGTACCTGCTCAACATAGAAGAAGGCACTACACGTCAGCTTACATTTTCTGGCAGGGAAGGTTCTCCGGTTTGGAGCCCAGACGGAAAAAAAATAGCTTTTGTTTCACGCCGCCATAGTGGCCCCGGGCAAATTTACATCCTTGACCTCAGTGGTGGTGAAGCAAAAAAACTCACCGACCTTCCAGTGGGAGTTTTCTCCATCAAATGGTTCCCCACGGGCGATCGCATTGCTTTTGGCGCCAATATTCTTCCCGAATACGACGGAGATTTTGACAAGCTGAAAAAGCTTATGGATGAAAAAAAAGACAGCAAGGTTACTGCCAAAGCAACAGAAAACACCATGTACCGTTTCTGGGATCGATGGCTCACCGACGGCTACTTCCCAAGACTCTTCTCTGTTGAAGTATCATCAGGGGATGTAAAAGACCTTATGCCCAATACTGTCAACTATTTCAATATGATGGGCGGGGTTTCCTACGACATTTCACCCGACGGAACCCAGATTGCGGTGAGCATGAACAGCACAGAGCCCCCATTTGACAACCTGAACTACGACATTTACCTGCTTGCTACCGATGGGAGCGGCATACTGGAAAACATTACACCTGACAACCTGGCCAACGATTTGGCGCCCGTTTACAGCCCCGACGGGGAGTTTATCCTTTACGGCCAGCAAAACATTTATCATTTTTATGCAGACAGAGTAGAAATGGTAAAATACAACCGCAACGATTTTACATATACCCACCTTACAACAGACATTGACCTCTCCTGTTCGGGCTGGAAGTGGTCCCGTGACGGGAAAACCATCTACTTCCATGCCGAGCATATTGCCCGCAATGCCATATTCAGCATTCCTTCCAAAGGAGGAGAGCATACTTTGATTTACGGTGAGGGCACCAATGGTAATGTGAGTGTAGCCGGCAGTCGTGGCAGAGATCTTCTCTTTACCCATCACAGCCTTGACATGCCTGCAGAAATCTTCCGCATCGACAACCGGGGACGAAACTTAACCCAGCTCACGCATTTCAATAAAGAAAGACTGGAGGAACTGAATTTCGGACGTGTAGAAGACGTCACTTTCAAAGGGGCCAATGATGCAGATGTGCAGATGTTTATTGTTTATCCTCCTGACTTTGACCCCAACAAAAAGTATCCTCTGGTACTGATGATTCATGGTGGCCCTCACGGAGTTTTCGGCAATAACTGGCATTACCGCTGGAATGCACACCTTTTTGCTGCACCGGGATATGTGGTCGCTTTGCCCAACTTTCACGGTTCTACCAGCTTTGGACAGGACTTTACCATCTCTATTCATGGCGAGCACGCCAATCAGCCTTTTGAAGATATCATGAAAGGTACTGACTTCATGATAGAACGGGGCTATATTGATGAAACGAAAATGGCTGCTACCGGTGGCAGTTACGGTGGCTACATGGTAAGCTGGATTGCCGGACATACCGATCGCTATGCAGCTCTTGTCAACCATGCCGGAGTATACGACCTGCACCTGCAGTTTGCTTCAGATTATGCCGGAAACCGAGGATATCAATACGGTGGCACACCCTGGGAGAATTTTGACCAGCTCAATGCACAAAACCCTTCACAGTTTGCTCACAACTTCAAAACCCCCATGCTGGTTATTCATGGCGAACTCGACTACAGGGTTCCCGTAGCTCATGGTTTCCTGGTATACGGCATCTACAAATCCATGGGTCTTGAAGCACGTTTGGTGTATTACCCCGATGAAAACCACTGGATACTGACTCCGCAAAACTCCATTTACTGGTATGAGGAGCTTCACAACTGGTTTGAAAGATTCCTGAAATAGACCCCTTCGGAAAGTTTGCAAACGCAGTGTTTTCTTTAACCATAGCAAAAGCCCGTCAGAAAAATTTTCTGACGGGCTTTTATCATTACCGGAATTCTATTTTAATTCAGCCGGAAAACTACCGGCAAAGAGTATGTTACCCTTACGGGCTGCGTTCCCATGCGACCGGGATTCCAGCGAGGCATGTTGCTTACAGCGCGCATCGCTTCTTCATCACACCCCCCTCCGATTCCTCTCATAATATGCACATTGCTTACGCTGCCATCTCTTTCAATGATAAAGCCAACAAACACTCTACCCTGGATATTGAGTTCACGTGCCAATGCAGGATACTTAATCTGACTGTATAAGAAGGCATACATGGCCTGCTCCCCTCCGGGAAATTCAGGCATAATTTCCGGCCTGACATGAACCAGGTCGTCCTCAATCACCTCCGGCTCAGTATCAAAGTCAGGAAAGTCCCATACCGGCTGATTGGGGAAAGCTTCAATATCTATTTCAGGAATGTATTCATCTTTTATTTCATCATCCGGGGCAGTAACAATCTCCCGCATATCGGGGGGAGGTGGCGGCACCGGAGGTTTTGGGATAGTGATCTCGATGGTTTCTGTTTCAATCATCAGATCTGGAGGACGGTCAAATTCCGGAACAACCCTTTCAAATGCCTTGTACTCAAAAGCAAGCAGTACACTGAGCATTGAAAGAACCATTCCCAGCTTGAGAAAGGTACTCTTCCATGATTCAAGCTTTTGTTGAGCGGATTTTTGTGTGTTCATAGCAATGGAGTTTAAAATGAATAGCTTCTTTTTCTTAAAACCAGCCTGTTAACACTTTGCGCGCAAAGAACGATAATTCAATCAACGTTGTTTGATATAATAACGCTGCTGATTTTTTAAATATTGTTAAGAAACCTAAAAACTTTCACATTAAATTTCAACTGTAACCCCAAAAGGTCTTTGACCAAACAATCCAGTCCTGCTGCTGTTATAAATCTGAGAAACCCATTTACGCTATAAAAACCGTTTTCCTATGCACAACTATAACATTACAGAACAGGGAGTTCCATTGCAAGATGCAGAAAGGGCAGTCATTCTCATACACGGACGGGGAGCCCCACCGGAGGATATTCTTGGGCTGGCAGATTTTTTTGATGATGGAAAAACCTGGTTTGCAGCACCTGAAGCCTCAAACTATGTCTGGTATCCTTACAGTTTCCTGGTGCCAGCCGAACAAAACCAACCCTGGCTCAACAGCGCCATCGCCAATATTGAAACCCTGATTCGCAACATTGAAAAACAACTTCCTTCGGAAAAGATTTATATCATGGGATTTTCCCAGGGAGCCTGCCTGACGGCTGAGGTTACTTCCCGCAATGCAAAAAAATACGGCGGAATAGCAGTTTTTACCGGGGGATTGATAGGTGAGCAACCTGACACTTCATCATACAAAGGGAATTTTGATGGCACCAGGATTTATATCAGCAACGGAGACAATGACCCCCATATTCCCCTTGCCAGAACGGAAGAAACTCATGAAATCATGAAAGGTTTGGGAGGAGAGACGCAACTTGAAGTATTCCCCGGAAGACCTCATACCATCAATATGGAAGAAATCACTAAGGTGAAAGAGTGGTTTTTTTAAGTACCCGGACAGCTCCATTTAATTTTTTTATCTTTGCATCGTTATTGAAATGTTTTTCAGGAATTGCTTTTTTAGTGTCAGCAAGAAAACTCATCATTTTTAAAAGTGCTTGATAAGAAAGCGTCAAGTGCAAGGGTTATTCCCTTTGGTCATGAGCTCAAAACTTACAGTTTTTCGGTTGCGATGACTGAAAAACAGGAGTTTACTTTTCGTAAATGACTGTTTTGAAGGCAAGCATAACGCAGCAATTGG
>SLPR01000100.1 GCA_007131895.1 Bacteroidales bacterium
CAGGAGAAGGGGCCAAAACCACCGCCTGGCCATTTGTGGGTGAAGACGTGCCGGCAGCGCCAAATAATGTTACCATTACGCAACAGGATGATAACGGGCTGGTATCCTGGGAGGCTCCTGATTCGGGCCTCAACAATGGATATCTCGTTCCCGATGGAATTACGTATTCCATTGTGAGAATGCCTGGTGAGGTGGAGCTATCCACCGGTATTGCTGCCACAGAATTCCTTGATACTGCCATCCCGGGAATAGGAAACTATTACTATATTGTTACAGCCCATAATGCCACAGGGGAAGGGGGGATTGCGGAGTCTGAGGTTGCCTTGCTCAATGCAGGGCACATTCTGCTGTATGAAACTTTTGACTACCCTGGAAGAAGAGTACCCCGTGGCTGGAATGTTGAAACCGACGGGCAGCAACCCAACTGGCGTGTAAATGATGAAAATACTGCCGGGGGTAAAGCTCCCCAGATGAGATTCGATTATCTTCCAAGATTCCAGGGAACGGCTCGCCTTATCAGCCGTACCATAGAAACCGATGACTTTTCCATGATGCGCCTGCGCTGGAACCAGTACCTGGGGCAATGGATGGACTTTGTGGAGGGAAATGTTGCCCTGGATGTTTCCTTTGATGAAGGAGATACCTGGAAAAACCAGTGGTTTCATCTGGTGGATGGAGATATCGCTGCCAGTGTGAAAGAATTATTTATAGAAATACCAACGGATGCAACAACCATCAAACTTGGTTTTGCTTTTATTGGAGACAATTTCTCCATCTATGAATGGGATATTGATGATGTGATTCTTGAGCCGGTATATGAGCATGATTTGAAAGCTGTTTCCATTTCGGGGAATAAGTTTCCTACCGAAGGGGTGGAAAACTACTATGCAATTACCGTTCGCAACCTCGGGCTTTCTACCCAGTCTGATTACACGGTAAAACTGATGATGGATGATGGAACAGAGATTGCCTCTGTAGAAGGAGACCCCATTGAATTTACCCAAAGCATTACCTATAACATTCCCTGGACCCCTGAAGCGGGAGCCGTGGAAACTGCATCGCTTTACGGCTATGTTGAGCTGGCAGGTGATGAATTGCCGGGGAACAACCAGACAGCCATGCTGGATGTGATTTTACAGTCAGAGGGGACTTTTGCCGTCTCTGTTGGCGACGGAAACTTACTGGCCAGAGATCCCTATAACTTTATCATGCATCACAGTCTCAACCAGGCTATTTATTATCATGATGAGATCTCCATGGGTGGAGGTTCCATTACCAGTATTCAGTATTACAACAATTTTATTGAGGATTACATGGATAAGGAAATCAAAATATGGATGGGAGAAACCACCCAGGAAAACCTTATCAACGGATGGATAGACCCCTCCACCCTTACACAGGTATTTGACGGAACGGTAGATTTTCCTGCCGGTGAAAATATCATTCATATTACCCTGGATGAACCCTACGAATACCAGGGTGGCAACCTTGTGATTTACAATAACAAGGCCGACACGCAGTGGAAAGGGTTGCAGAGTTTTTACAATACCATGGATCAAGGTTCTTACAGGGCCAGGCGTGCCCACCGGGATAACACCCCTTTTGATCCTGCCAACCCCGACCTGCCAGGCGCTCTGGTAGACAATTTTGCCAATATTACCATGTTCTTTTCAACAGAAGGACTAGGCAATTTCTCGGGTACGGTAACCGATGGTGAAAACCCCATGGAAGGGGTAAATGTACACGTGGAAGGTACCAGCCTGAATACCGTGACAACCCATAACGGGCATTACGTATTTCCTTACCTGCCGGCAGGAACTTACGATGTGGTATTCAGTAAATTCGGATACCAGGATTTTGTAGCCGAAGGAATTGTTGTTACCGATGGCGGGACAACAACGGTTGATGCGATCATGACTGAACGCACACAGCATACCCTTGAAGGTGTTGTGGAAGGAAACGACGGTTTACTCATTTCCGGTGCAGCGGTACTATTGCAGGGATATGCTGAATATTCAACCCTTACCAATGAAGCGGGAGCGTTTCTGCTGGAAGATGTATGGGCCGGAAATTACACCCTGACCATCATTGCCGAAGGTTATGATTTGTTTGTGATGGAAGATGTCATGATTGAAGATGACCTCGACCTGAATACCCTTATCCTCACCAAGACCATTGGCACTCCCGGAGCTCTGTCCATAGATATGGAGCTCGAAGGGGAAGGGGATGCCTTGTTTTCCTGGCACCTCGGATTCGACAAGGAGTTTCGCTACGACGACGGTGTGGCGGTCAATCAGCTGGGAGCCTCCAACGGTACCCAGAATTCAATCCTTGGGTCTGTGCACCGCAACAAAGCTACGCTCTATGAAATGTCGTGGTTCCTGACGGAGATGGGCGGGCCCCATACCCATATCGCGGTCTGGGTTTTCGGACTGGATCAAAACGGACTTCCTGACAGACACAACATCCTTTACTCCATGGGCAACGTGCCCAATATTGACAACCAGTGGAATACCTATGAGTTTACTACACCCGTAGAGGCTCCCAATGGTTTTCTCATTGGGGTATCATACACTGGCTTTGTGGCTTTGGGCACTGACAGTGGGGATGACGAAGAGTGGCCCTTTGTGGAAAATACACACTATGTCACCACCAACTTCAATACCACGGCATTCTCGCCCATTGAAAGTTTTGGTTTTGAAATTAACTTTACCCTGAGAGCCTTTGGACGTGATTATGAAGAACTTGCTTTTGATTTGAAAGCTGAAACGAATCAAGCATCTTCTGTAAGTGGGCCCCCAGACTTTATTCTGAATCCGCTTGACCAACCTGTACAGACAGGAGAGCCCGCCTATGTGAGCACCGCTGCAACCTTTGCCACCAAAGATTTGATCGGTTTCAGGGTGTTTTTGAATGATATGGACAACCCGGTTGAAGAGAATGTTACGGAGATGCATTACCTGTTTGAGGGTCTTGCAGAAGGGGATTATATTGCAGGCGTGCAGTCGGTTTATCCCACAGGAACATCAGAGGTTGTTATGCTCGGTTTTGAGATGCTCCACGGTGTTCCGGTAACCATTCTGGTGGAAACCAATTCAGGCGACAACCCAAATAATGCTTATGTGTTGTTGTCGAGCCAGGAAAATGATGAGGATGTTTATGAAGTCAATGTGGGTCCCAACGGACAGGGGTATTTTAACAACGTTTACAAAGGTACCTACGACCTGCTTGTAACACTTGACGGGTTTTATGAATACACTGCCGAACTGGACATTCAGGAGCCGCTAACCTATACTGTTGAGTTAGTGGAAATTCTGGCTGAGCCTTTTGGTCTTCATGTGGATACCGAAAATGTATTACCCGGAGAAGCCCTTTTCAGCTGGAACACTGATCCCGACAAAGCACTAACCGGCTTTATTGTTTATCTCAACAATGTGCCGGAAGCCACGGGTATAACAGAAACCAGCTATTTGTTTACCGGTTTACCTGCAGGAACCCATACGGCCGGAGTGAGAGCAGTTTATACTACAGGAGTATCCGTAAAGGTTGATATCAGCTTTACCATTGAGCAGATGCCCGACAACACCCATCCGGTTACTTTTACTGTTATGGACCAGACGGCTAGCTACGAAGCGCTTCGCATCAAGGGAGAAATGACCAGTCCTGCATGGATAGATGTACCTCTCAACAAAGGACCGGCCAATATATGGACCGTTACCCTGAGCGTGTTGCCCGGTACCTACCAGTGGGGTGTTACCGAAGATGACGGAACACCCGATGGTGAATGGCTGTTGCCCGATGGAGAAAACCTTACTTTTACCCTGCATGATAATGGCAGTGTTTCAGGTAACGTAAGTTATGTTTTAACCCCCGTGGGAATTTCCGAAATATTTGATGAGAGTTTCTTATTGTTCCCCAATCCGGCTTACGACCATGTTACGCTGATCAGTCCGGTGAAGATGGTTGAAATCCGGTTGATTGATGCCGGTGGAAGGGTAATCTATGAAGGAAAACCCCAAACGGAAGAATACCGCATGAATCTGCAACACCTGGAAGGGGGAATCTATTTTGTGCACATCGTAACAGATGGATTTGTCTTCATCAGAAAGCTGCAGGTGCAATAAATACAACCGGGAATTCAGAACCAAATCCGGTTAGATACATAAGAGGAGTGGGTGATGTCGGCGCGAAGCACGGTTATCGCCCACCCCTTTTAGTTTCCTGTCGTTTGCTTTCGTTGGATGCTGCATGCGACGGGGCCACTTCCAGTGACCCCGCCACTATTTGCAGCGCTAATGGGCTTGAGCGGAATTCTCTCTTAGGCTGAGCGGAATTTAACTTCGTTGAGCTCCCTGCGGTCGGTTGCAATTCCGCTCTCATCACTGACTTAAGTCATACCCCCGCTGAGCGGAAATTGTATTTCCGCTCCGATCTCCATTACATTTTGTTTTCCCCCGCTTAGCGGAAATTGTATTTCCGCTCCGATCTCGAATCACGGCACCCGTCCGGTCCGGACTAAAGCTCCGGTCCGGACTAAATGATGATGAAGAGTCCCGAACAGGTCAAGCCCTGTCCCCCTGCTAAGCGCCTTTACTATCAAAAAACCACCAACCCAATGAAAAGTCACAGCCGCAGAGCGGCAACAATATGGTAGAATATGAATGATACCGATTCAAACCCAGCCGCAGAGCGGCG
>SLPR01000203.1 GCA_007131895.1 Bacteroidales bacterium
AATGAGTATAAAACTGCTCCTGTAGAGAAGGAAAACCAGATAAGCGGCATTTACCAGGGCAGGAGCCAGGAAAAAGGCATTGATACCGAAATCCATTCCAAAGGTCAGCACCAGCAACAGGAGAAAACCTCCGGCTGTGCGGGTGCTGTTTACAATATTGTAAAAACCCGAACGTCCCTCAATGCGATGGGTAATCATCAGGATGGTGATGAGCTCCTGGGTAAGAAGGTTGGCGGCACCGAACAGAATCAATAATTTGATTTCGTGGTTGGGTGTAAGGAAAAACCAGATACCGCTTACCAGCAGTATGGAAGCTGCAGATACAAGGAAGAATGCCGAAACGGCATGGTGAAACTGTTTTATGATTCCCCGTTTTTTGTATTTCAGGTAATATCGCCAGATAGATGTGCGTATCCATTCCAGCTTCAATGCTGAGAGGTAAAGAAAAATCAGGTAAACCAGTGTGTATTGCCCGTATTCTTCAGGGCTGAAAACCCTGGTAAAAATGGGTGATCGTAGCAATAATACAGCCATGGGCATAAACGCTCCGGCAATATACCATATCAAGTCTTTCCTTATCCTGTCTGTACCGTACTGCATT
Source organism: Bacteroidales bacterium (assembly GCA_007131895.1). Classification (GTDB taxonomy): domain Bacteria; phylum Bacteroidota; class Bacteroidia; order Bacteroidales; family UBA7960; genus SKVR01. The sequence goes on from SLPR01000203.1 coordinate 602, forward strand.
TGTTTTGTTGTTTCTGCTGTATCTCGTTAATGTTACCTCAGGGGTTATAAAACCAAAGGATTTAAGCTGCCAGTCGTCAGGATACAAGCAATGAATCATATAACGCCACAAGACGCTGTTCCATTTTACCCCAGTTGAATTCTTTTTTGTACAATGCAAGGCAATTGTTCTGCTGCGTATTGTAAAGTGTTGTATCCTTCATGAGCATTTTCATGGCATGGGCAATTTCAGAAGGTTTGTCCGGATCCACCGTTAGTCCGGTGTTGTGCTTTTGGGTGATTTTGCCCATGTGGCCCACGTTGCTGCATACGGCAGGCAGGCCAAAAGCAATGTATTCAAAGGTTTTGATGGGCATAATGATTTGGTTGACAAGCTGACGGTTGAAAATGGCTATTCCGCATCGCGAAACTCCATACAGTTCCATTACCTGGCGGTAAGGCACAGGAGGCATAATTACAATGTTTTTTTCCAGGCCATACTTTGCAATGTATTGCTTCATTTCTGCCTCCAATCCCGAATCGCAGATCAATCCTACCAATAAAAGTCTTACAGCAAAATTTTCATCCTTCAAAAGCTTTACAGCTTTGAGCATCTCCATGGCACCTCGTCGGCGACGAACCCCTCCGGCATAAATGAAATCATACGCTTTTTCTGCTTTTTCCGGGAAATCTTTCGCCCCTGTGTCGCAATAGTTGTAGATAATCTCCACTTTTTTGCCAGGGAAGTGGTTACTGAATTTTTCTGCAACATTTTCTTCCGTGGCAATTATCATATCATGGATTGCAGAAGTTTTCAATTCCCAATGATGGACATACCGGGCGTATAGCTTCATAAATCTTTTGAAAAGAAAACCCTTGTATTCGCCATCGGCTATGGTTATGGGGTAGGGTTCATGCACATCGTAAACAAGGCGGGGTCTGTGTGGGAGCGATTGCAAATGCCGGGCAATTTTATTGAGTTGCAAGTCGTGCAGGTGATATGCCTCGGCCTTCAACTCACGGGCAATAGCCAATAGTTTCCGGTATTCATTGCGGTAAGAAAATCGTTTGGAGAGATTGTTGAAAAACAGATTGCCCGTCCCCTTGTACTTTTTCACCTGTATCAATCTGACGCCGTGTTCTGATACAAAATCCAGGTTTTCATCGCCCACTGCCAGATGGATCACCTGATAACCCGCATTTTTCAGCGAAAGGGCCTCTTTCCAGTAGATTCTGTCGTCATACAACGAATGCAGGCTCGACATCATGCATATGGTCTTTTTGCTCATCAATACTTGTTTTTACCAGTCTGTTGTATGACAAAAGAAAAAAACTCCATTTTTATGCTCCTGGTATTTTTTGTCAGGATTTTGCCTTTGTAATGGATTGATTTTTCGTGGGACTTTGTTAAAAGTACTTTAGTGTAGCCTTCTTCAAAGGGCAAATTTATAGCTTTCCGATTGAATAAAACCTCTTTTATTGCAAAACATTGTCCAGGCTGCAAATTTGGCTGAAAAATTCACATGGAGAGAGACAATATTTTTCCTACTTTTAACCTTTCTTATAATCTTAATGTGGTTTTGACAAATCAGGAAAATCATGAGGGAAGTAAAAATCAGAATTTCGTTTATTTATGTCCTGTGGGCACTATTCTTAACGGCTGGTGGCTTTTACGGTTGTGGTCGTGATTCAGTATCGAGCATACCCGAACCTCCGGCAACCAAATACAGCCGGTATATCAGTGCCTATAGCGGGGGAGTGCTATCCACAGATGAAACCATCCAGGTAAAGTTTGCCTTTGCGGTGGTGGATACATCATCCGTGGGTAAAGAAGCAGCAAATGGATTGTTCAGAATTCGACCCTCTGTTGCAGGAAAAACATTCTGGAAAGATTCCCGCACCCTTGAGTTTCGACCTGATAAACCTCTGCCACACGACAGAATTTTTAATGTCGTATTTGACTTGTCTGCTATACTGAATGTAGATAAAGAGCTCAGAGAGTTCGCTTTTGGTTTTGTTACCATGCCCCAGTCGGCTAATATGTATATCCGTAGTATTGAAACCTACCGGGCAAACCAGCAGGCACGTTTTCGATTAACAGGAGTTTTGGAAACCGCCGATGCTGCGGATCCTGAGAAAGTAAGACAAATGGTGCAGCTGAGAAATGGCGGAGAAGGGGCCAGCGTTTCATGGAGACACGAACAACGAAACAGGAAACATACTTTTACCATAAACAATCTGTCGCGAAATAACGGACCCACCGGGATGAGCATTGAATGGGACGGAAAACCCATTCAGGCCAGAGAAAAGGGAACAGAGAGAATCGTTTTACCCGCACAGGGCTCTTTTGAATTGATACACACGTATTTCGAACAACTGCCCGAGCCCCGCATTTACCTTCAGTTTTCGGAACCCCTGCAACAACAAAATCTTTCCGGATTGGTCTATTTTGCTGACAAAAAAAATCTAAGTACCCGCATCAGTGGAAATGAAATTGTGATTTTTCTCCCTTCCGATATCAGCGGAACCCAGGTTCTCAGCATTGAAGCTTCAATTCGCGATGAAAACGGCAACCGTCTTAACGAAAAACTCATCCAACAGTTTGTTTTCGAGGATATAAAGCCTGCTGTGAGGCTCACCGGAAGGGGCGTTATTGTTCCTTCTTCCGGAGATTTGTTATTTCCCTTCGAAGCAGTAAACCTGGCTGCGGTAGATGTAGAAGTAGTGCAGATCTTTGAAGAGAATATTCTTCAGTTTTTGCAATCTAACCGCATTGACGGTGAAGATCAGTTGCGAAGGGTTGGCAGAATCGTTGCACGGCGAACCCTTTCTCTTGCCACCGGAAGTGCCACCAACCTCAATCAGTGGAACCGCTACGCCATAGATCTTGCCAGCGTGATTCAACCTGAACCGGGAGCTATTTACAGGGTTTACCTTTCATTCGGAAGGGAGTATTCAGTGTATCCATGCGACGGTCAACCTGTAACAGCTGCTTCTGTATTGGCCTCACTGGATACCAGCTGGGAAACTCTCTCGGACGAAGTGAGGTACTGGGGCGGATACGGCCAACGTCAATCCTATTACTATGATGATTACAACTGGAGGGAAAGAGACAACCCCTGCCACAATACCTATTATTACAGCCAGTCAGCCGTCAGTCGCAACATCCTCGCCTCCAACCTGGGGCTGATTGCCAAAAAACAAGACAACGGAACGTTCCGGTTTGCTGTAACCCATCTTTTGACTACAGAACCATTAAGCGGAGTGCGCATCAGTTTGTACAATTTTCAGCAACAGTTACTGGAAAGTGTGGAGACCGATCGCCAAGGGTTTGCGTCGGTAAAGGCACGCGGAGTGCCTTTCGTGGCCATTGCTGAGAAGGATAAACAAAAGGCTTATCTTCGTGTGGATGACGGAAATGCGCTGGCCATGAGTATGTTTGATGTGGGTGGTGCCCGGATTCAAAAAGGACTCAAAGGTTTTATCTATGGCGACCGCGGTGTATGGCGGCCCGGTGATACTTTGTTTCTGAATTTTGTACTGGAAGACAGGCATAAGACCTTACCTGCTGGTTACCCGGTTGTGTTTCAGTTGTACAACCCTCTGGGTCAGATGGTACACAGCACGGTAAAAACCGAAGGGATAAATGGCTTTTACCGCTTTACAACAGTAACCCAAAGCGATGCACCCACCGGAAACTATACTGCCTCTGTGAAGCTGGGCGGGGTGGAATTTTCGCAATCCCTGCGAATTGAAACCATCATGCCCAACCGCCTGCGCATCAATACCTCTTTTGAGGATAATGCACTGTCGGGTTACAAACCCAATAGCGGAGTTTTAAAGTCTGAATGGCTCCATGGCGGAACTGCCCGCAACCTCAGGGCTGAAGTGACAGCTACCCTGAGCCATGGCAAAACCGGCTTTGAAGATTTCTCCGGTTACGTTTTTGATGACCCTACGCGTGATTTTACCAGCGAAACCTTCCCCGTGTTTGAAGGCCGGCTCGATGCTTCAGGTCAGGCAAGACTGAAAGCCGATATAGACGTGAAGTCGAGGGCTCCGGGCATCCTTAATGCCACAGTGGAAACCAAAGTATTTGAAGAGGGCGG
>SLPR01000414.1 GCA_007131895.1 Bacteroidales bacterium
AACTAATTCACCGGATCAATGAACAATACGAAGAAACAGATATTCAGGTAAGACTTTTCAATACAAAAGGAGAAAGATTTATCATGTAATGGGCACGGGTGCCCTTACAAAACAATACGTTCTTTAAATTCTTTGCATTTTGGCCTTCAACAATGCGGCATAGTTTGTGCGTACAATATCTAAAGTTTTTTTACTTTTGTTTACAGTACAAACACAAAACCGTGTGGAAAGATTAAAAGAAATCGTGCGTGGTTGTATTATAAACAACCGGCAAAGCCAAAGTGAACTCTATAAGATGTTTTCATCTAAAATGTATGGGGTTTGTTTGCGCTATGCCGGCAATAGCTTTGATGCCCAGGACATTTTGCAGGACGGATTTGTAAAAGTATTTGAAAACCTGAAGGGTTTCAAGTGGGATGGGTCTCTGGAAGGATGGATGAAACGTATCTTTGTCAACCTGGCTTTGGATAAATACAGAAGCAGAATAACAACACTCTCTGTGGATGAGATGAACCAGGACAAAGATTTTACGGACAAAGAGGCTACAGCCCTTGATACCATGTCGGAAAAAGAAATTCTTGCTCTTATAAAGCAGTTACCCGATCAATACCGGTTGGTATTTAACCTTTATGTGATAGATGGGCATTCGCACAATGAGATTGCCCAAATACTCGATATAGGTGTTTCAACCTCAAGGTCGAATCTGGCACGAGCCAAAACGATATTAAAAGAAAAAATTGATTATCAATCCCAATGGATTGAAAAAGCTATCTGACAAAAAGATGGAACGGTTAGAAAAAAACATACAAAAGAAATTCAGAGATTTCGAGGTTGAGCCACCTGGGGATCTATGGTCATCCATAGAGAATCGGCTGGACAAGAAAGATGCTTTAATTGCGGGTAACAGACGAAGAAGAATCCTTGCTGTTGCCGCGGCAGTTTTGCTGTTTCTGGTTTCAGCCTCTGCTTTGTTGCTCAATCAATTCGGTTTACAGGTTGAGCACATGGCTCAGGAAACTACAGCTCCCTCCCTGCAACCTTCAGCGGACACTGATACAGATGAAAGCCATACCTCATCTGCAGATACTGACATCCCTGTCATTGAGCCTGCTATTGACGGTAAATCACCTGTTACTAAAAAACCTTCCTTTACTTCAAAGGAAACCAAACCTTTAAGTACCCCTATCCTGGCAGATACGGGTAAAGAACCTAAAACCCCGGATTTCATTGAACAACCCCAAATTGCTGATGATGCAACCCGTGTAACCCTTCAAACCCTGCATGCCGAAACAGCATCTCTGGTGGCATTTAAACCTGATAATGCAGTGATAAGGATTCAGGCTCCTGCAATTGCTGATGCTGCTGAAGAAAATGATATTACCGGCCGCATGGATATAGCCATTGCAAGTGCTGACCAAACAGCCCTTTCAGCGTTTTCACTTTCCACTTATTTTGCTCCGCAGCAAACTTACCGGTACCAAAACAGGAATACACTCAATCCTATGCAGTCTCTTGAAAGTGAAATCATGACGTTTGCAACGGGCTTGCATGTTAATTATAAAATAAACAACCGCTGGGAAATACAGAGTGGACTGGGGTATAACCGCATTGGACAACAAGTTAATGACATTGCCACTTTCAGTCATCCTTCCCTGATGCCTTTATACACAAATGATGGCGCGAAGATTAGCGATCACCCCCAGAGTATGAGTACTTCTATGGGAGGCATTGTATTTACAGATCAGAGTTTCTATTTTGCTGACATTAAATCTTCCCGCATTATTACCCTCAAAGGAAGTTATGATGAAAGCATCGTCAATCTTTTAAACAAAACAGGCACGGGTCTTATCCAGCATTTTGAATATCTTGAAATGCCTGTAAATGTAAGGTACAAATTGTGGCAGAAAGGCTTTAACATGTATGCCAAAGCAGGACTATCTGCCAATTACCTGCTGTCAGGAAATGTTTTTCTATCCGAACAAACCAATAAAGCCCCCATTGGAAAAGTAGTTGGGATCAACACCCTGAACTTTTCAGGGATAGCTGGCATGGTATTCAGTTACCCTGTTGCAAGTCGCGTAAGTCTAAGCCTGGAACCAACCGCAAGTATGTTTATAACTCCCATGGGAAATGTAAGGCATCTGACCCGGGAAACCCATCCTTATACATGGTCTGTTTTAATGGGCATATCTTATAACCTTTAGACTCTGGAGTAGCAGAAACTTTTTAAAACGCGTATGCTTTATTAAGGCATGATGCAAAAGGATTTGATACAAGCCAACAAGGCAATACTGTAAATAAATACTGCAAGATGAAGGCAACGGAGCAGATGATATAGTATAACCCAGCAGATAGTTAGTGCAAAACTCTAATGAAACACGATTTTACAACCTTGCACTTTTAGTCTTTGAAAATCCGTCAAATAACTAATTCTCATTTGGCTGAGGATCTTTCAACAGTCCTGATTTAGTTCATTTTTCCTACAGGCATCATATACAACACCCGAATCTCATCTCCCAGCTGCAGAATATTCTCCACCTCCTCGTCGCGGTATGCCCCTATTACAACGGTGCCAAGTTCCATGGCAGCAGCCTGCAAGTGAACATTCTGAGCGGCATGGCCAATTTCATTGTACACATATCGCTCGCCCCGCTCACCGTATCTTGTTTCAGTGCGTTCAAAAACAGCACCAAAAATCAAGACGATGGAACCTTCACGGATCATCGACTGGCTCAATGAGGCACGGGTCAAAGCTGCTGAAACATCTTCAGATAAAACTACCTCAAGGGTATTACCAAAAGGATCATAATGATAGACTCCCCTTTCCATTCCCGAAACATTATTTATCATTACATACATCTCCAGCGGAAAAGTGGCACCAGCTGAAGGGGCAGTGCGAAATCCACGTTCATTGGTAACTCCCTGGGCACTCCATAACAACTGAGAAACATCGGCCAGGGAAAAAGGTTCCTGGCTGTAGCTTCTGACAGACCTTCGCAAAACAAGTGCTTCTGTCAGACTCATCCCGCCCGACGTGCGGGGTTCGGGCAACTGGATTTTAGTTCCATCCATAACTATTTCATTTTCATGATTGAAAGACAGTTCATTCCGGGATTTGTTTGCTGAAGGAGTAATCCCTTTAAAAACAAGAAAAAAAATGACACCTCCCAGTAAAATAAACCCAAAAATCGACAGTGTGTAGGTAAGTTTTCGCATCAGTATTTATTTTATTTAAAATTATGTTCCAAAATGAGAATCCATCTTTGAGATGGGTTGCTAAATGCACGGAATAGCGTTAAAAAAACCAGAATCATTATTGTTTTGATCTTCAGATTTCAACCTCCCGCCTTCTCCAGCTATTTAATCACATGGTCATAAGTATCAAAAAAAATGGATTGCAACGCTCCGTTCAAAAACCAGCAGTTGCGCATCAAATATATGCTAAAATCACATTATAACCAAATGAGATTTACCTCTTATTATCAGAAGGGAATCCGGACAAATCAGAACCCACAAAACCTCTTCATACCATGATATTTAGAATGGTTTTAAATAGCGAAAATTTAAACAAAGATTTGGCAAATAAATTACCTTTGTCATGTGAAAGCCCTGCTATTCAGGCAAAACAATCATGTTCTTTTAAAAATATTATTACTAAGCTGTCAAAATTAGTCATAAAATAACCATTGGATTCCATGCACAAAATATCTCAACACCCAATCATTGACATCAAAACACCGGAAGAAACATCATTTATTTATAATGGCAATCAGGTAAAGGGGGAAAAGGGCTTTACCATTGCGGCTGCTCTCCATCAGGCTGGTTATCCCATTCACAGTCATAGTTTAAAAAAGCGCAGCCGAAGCCTTGAATGTGGCATTGGTAAATGCGGCGCATGTGAAATGCTTGTAGATGGCGAAGTACAAAGAATTTGCATAACCCTTTGCGATGATGTAAGACAAGTTGCAGAAATTCCCCACGAATACGTGGCAGAGGCAACGCATTACCACAAAAAAGAAGCCCTGAAAATTTACAAAACCGATGTAGTAATAGTGGGTGCAGGACCTGCAGGGCTGGCCACAAGGGAAATTCTCAACGAACAGGGAGTGAGCAACATTGTAGTAGATAGCAACGGTGAAATAGGAGGCCAGTTTAATATGCAGACACACCAGTTTTTCTTTTTTGAAAAAGAAAAAAAATACGGTGGTTTGAGAGGATTCGAGATTTCCAGTATGCTAGCGGGAGAAAATCATGATGGTATCATGCTGGACTCTACGGTATGGGATATTTTTGAAAATAAAAGGGTAGCAGTAAAAAACATTAAAACGCGTGAAATCTATTATATTGATTGCGATTTTTTTGTTGTAGCTACTGGCGCTGTCCCTTTCCTGCCCACTTTTCACAACGATGACCTGCCCGGTGTATACACGGCAGCGGTAATTCAGAAGATGATGAACGTGGAGCTTACCTTGCTGGGTAGAAATATCCTGACAGTGGGAGCAGGCAATATCGGTTACCTTACCTCCTACCAGCTTACCCAGGCAGGAGCAAAAGTAAAAGCTATTATTGAAGCTCAGGGCCATGAAGGGGGATTTCCTGTACAGGCCAACAGAGTCCGGCGTCTGGGCATCCCGGTTATGCTGTCGCACCTTATACTTGAAGCCATCCCCAATGAAAAAGGTGA
>SLPR01000427.1 GCA_007131895.1 Bacteroidales bacterium
ATAGAATTTTATGAGAACAATTAAAATATTAACAGCCGTTTTAACAGTCTTTTTTATGACTGCCTGTGGTGATGATTATCTTGATCTGACACCACCGGACGCTATCGCTGATACAGAAGCCTTCGAAACACTTGAAGATTTTCATGTGGGCCTCAATGGTATCTACTCCTCTATCAGAGCGGGTGGTGCGTACTGGGGTAAAAACATGATGATGAACTTCGCCGTATCAACCAATGACTTCTATGCTGTACAAGGCTTTACCAACCAATGGGGTAGCCAGTATGCATGGACTGTTTTGCCGGGAACCGGAGAAGGTGCTAACCTTTGGCTTTCTGCCTACAGGGTAGCTACCAGATCTTCAAACCTGATCAACAACTTTGGTAATTTGCCAGCTCCTGCTGCTAATGATGCCGCCCTTATAGCTGAGCACAACCAGATCCTGGGTGAAGCCAAACTGGCAAGAGCCATGGCCCATTTTGACCTGGTACGTGTTTTTGCCAAGCCTTATCGCCTGGCCAATCCTGATTCCGATCTCGGTGTGCCTATAGTTACTGTTGAGAACCTTGAGGAAAAACCCAGAAACACCATCGGTGAAGTTTATTCCTTTATTCTTGAACAAGCTTTGGAAGCAAGAAATCTTATTACCATGAACCGTGCACGCCATTTTATGGGTGTGGATGCTGCCAATGCATTCCTGGCAAGAGTTTATCACGAGATGGGTGACTGGCCTAATGCCATTACTTACGCTACCAACGTTATCAATGCAAGAAGCCTGTCTACAGGAGAACAATTTATGAACATCTGGGCCGATGATGGTGCTGTCAATGATGAAGTTCTCTTTATGGTAGGAGTTCACCAGTCTGAATTTGGTAATGATCTCAACCTGGGTTCCAACTTTGTAGGTGGTAACCCCCCGGTTGGTGGTAACTGGAGAATTGACTATATCCCAGCTCTTGAATTACTTGATTTGTATGATAAGGACAACGATATTCGTTATGCTGCCTATTTCCTGGATAATGTTAACGTGCCTTCTATTAATCCTGTTACAGCTTTTGTTAAATACCCGCCGGATAATCCTCACTTTACCAACAGGGGTATGAACCAGATGAAAGTTTTCCGTGTAGCTGAAGCCTATCTTATCAGAGCCGAAGCTTATGCCGCTTCTGGTCAGGCAGGTCCTGCCAATGATGATCTCGAAGCACTCAGAACTGCACGTATCAGCGGTTACAGCCATACTGATCTTTCAGGAGACAACCTACTCAATGCTATCTATGATGAGCGCAGAAAAGAAATGGTTGCTGAAAGCTCACGTTGGTTCGACCTGAGAAGAAGAAACGTAGGTTTCTCTCGTACTCCCCAGCAAGGTACAGGTCCTGCCAACGATTTGGTGATCGAGAACAACGACTATCGTTGGATTTGGCCTATCCCACAAGGGGAAATGGATGCCAATAGCCTTATTATTCAGAACCCAGGTTATGCTTCTGAGTAAGTAATAAAAACATTAATCAAGTAAAGTATAGAATTATGAGAAAAATAGTTTTAATAATGTTCTTGTTGGCAACTCCATTTATCATGGTGTCTTGCGATGACGACGAACAAATATTGCCCCGTGAAGATTTCTTTGTAGCATTTGAAACTACATTTGCTACCATTTCAAAGAACTCTGCACAAACCGTAAATATTCCGGTTTATGTTGCCGCCGAAAGAGGCGAGCAGGTTACTGTGAATATTGGCATCAAAAATGATCCTGAATTACTGGAAAGACCAGAATATGATGGCTACAGTTTTGCTGCCGAGAATACTGACTTTGAGTTTATTCATGGTCCGGTATTAACCTATTCTATTGGTGCTGGTTATGATACATTGCGTATCAGCCCCATTGCCGGAGGTACTCCTGGAAATCTGATTCTGGACCTCTACCTGCAGAGCAATTCTGCCGGTTATAAAATGGGATTCTTTTATGGCGAAGAAGCCGACTCTACCTCTCACGACAGATTTCTTATTGTTTTTACTGAATAGTAATTCTTATTTTAAGTCTGACAAATATTTCCGGGCCATTCTTTTCGAATGGCCCGGATTTTTTATGGACACTCTGCAGATTTGCTTAATAAGGATGAAATTTATCCTTATCCCAAAGGAAAACTTTTGCACTGTAATGAATTATTTTACCGCAGAATGATTAAATTTGCCATGATTTAACTAAACAATCTGTTTGCTACCTTCCTGCAGCCTGCTCATGCTGCTGTTATCAAACCCAAACCAACCAACAGCAACATCAGGTGCAATGTGGTACAATCTCTTATTGAAACACCCAAAATTATTTATTCAAAAAATACACACATGAAAAGAAGAACTACCCTAACGTTATTTGTTTTTGCCTTTCTGATGCTTTTTGCATGGAATACAAAAGCACAATTTTTCCAAATGGATGCCGAAGAGATGATTGCTTCGCCACAGAAAACCCATTACGATGCGCTTGATCCTGACAACCCTGCCAATGACCCCGAGAAGGTGAAGCAGTGGCACAAAGAGTTTGTATCGCGCAATGCGCATAAAATTGTGGGAGGTGAAGATGTAGATATCGAAGACTATCCCTGGCAGGTTTCCCTGCAAATGACACCCGTTTTTGGAGGTGGTGCATTTTGTGGAGGTACCATCATTAGTGAAGAATGGATCGTAACCGCCGCTCATTGCCTTTTGCGTGATGTCAATGGTGAAGATTTTGAACTTACCCCTACCGATGTGCGTATCAGAGCAGGTTTTACTGCCATGAACAACCCCGCGCAGGGAAGTTATTACCAGGTGGAGGAAATCATTCTGCACCCCGGCTATACTACCTCTTCTCACAGATTTGACATTGCCCTGGTGCGTCTTGCCAGTGCGATTGATTTTAATCACCCCGGTAAAGCACCTGTTGCATTGGTGACCCAGCAGGATGCCGACAATGGTATGACGGACCATGGTGTTATGGCTAAGGTTTCAGGATGGGGTGCGCTTTCTTCAGGCGGGCCATCACCCAATATTTTGCAGGCTATCGAGGTGCCTGTTATTACCAGCGGCACAAGCTATCCGCCTAATATGATCACTCCCGATATGATTATGGCCGGTGCGTCCGGACAGGATGCCTGCCAGGGTGACAGTGGTGGTCCGATGGTAATAGAAGATGGCAATGGATGGTATAAACTTGCCGGTGTGGTTAGCTGGGGTGTGGGTTGCGGAGAGCCTGGATACCCCGGGGTTTATGCAAGGGTTAGCTATTTTGAAGACTGGTTGGCAGAGTACATTTTCTTCCCTGACCCCAATCAGTTTTATACGTTTGATCATGAAGACTTCGGCGACGGTCAAATACCACAAGGTTGGGTTAGCAATGTTATTGCAGGTCCCGCCAATTTTCCCGGGTGGGAATGGACAACCACAGGAGGAGATTTCGGTGGACAACTCAACTCTTCAACTGCAGACAACGGGTACATGATACTGGATTCTGATGCGCATGGTTCAGGTGGAGTTGCCGAGGAAGTCGATCTGATTTCCGCCCCTTACGATTTTACTGAGATCACTGGAAATATTAGCTTCTCCGCTGAACACTGGGCAAGAACTTTCGGCACTGCTGATGTGAGAATCTATGTAAGTAATGATGATTTTACGACTCAAACCGAGCTGTATCGCTGGCATGGTGCACCACAAAATGAAGCAAACGGGCCAAATCCTGTGGTGTCTGTATTTGATGTAACTGATGTGGCCCAGGGTCAATCCGATGTAAAATTCAAATTCAAATGGTTAGGTTCTTACGATTACTGGTGGTTGGTAGATGATGTGAGGATACTCATTGAAAACACCCCTCTGCAGGTACAATTTGTGGTTACTGATGGTGAAGCCACCCTTGCTGATGCGATTGTTACGACCGGATATACAGGGCAACATGCCGTAACCGACAATGACGGAATTGCCTTTCTTACCTTATATGAAGGAGATTATACCATTTCTGTAAACAGAAGTGGCTTCTTTCCTTTTACTGCTGATATAACCGTTACAGAAGACGGGCAAATCGTAAACCTCGAACTGGAGAAAATCCCCGCCCCGGAAATTGAAATTGACCTCACTGTTATTGAAGTAGATGTTAACCAGGGAACCATTTTTAGCACCCTGCTAAATATTGCCAATCCTGGAGATGCTGAATTGGAGTTTTCTTTGCTGGCATATCCTGCCGATGGCGAAAGTAAAGCTAATATGAATCAAAACCCTACCGCTCACTATGAGGGTTTTGACCAAACAGGCCAGAGCATCATTGTCGGAACCACTGGTTATTCTTATGAATCTGAAAACCATAAAGAGAACCTGGATGCTGATCGCTATGATGAATTTATAGAAATTCATCATGATCTGGATGATGGTTCTATGAATGGAATTGGGGCCGGCGCCAATAGCTGGATTAGTGCAGTAAGGTTTGATGCTGAAGATATGAGCCCTTATGCATCGCTCTATGAATTATCGCACATAAGATTTCACCTTGGAAGCAATACATTTACCCATGTGGAGGTGAAGATATGGGAAGGGGGAACTGAAGATGGGCCGCAAACCGAGATATACTCCCAGAATGTAACGGATGATGTCAGCGCTAACAGTTGGAACATCCATGAATTGCCAGAAAATATTTCTATACTTCCCGGCGTGGAATACTGGTTTGGCTATGCCATAACCTCCACAGGGCAGTTTCCGGCCTCTGCAGATGCAGGTCCGATGGTGGCCGGTAAAGGGTGCTGGATTTATTTTGGCAACAACTGGTCATTGCTTCCCGATTTGAACAGTGATTTTGATTACAACTGGAGAATCAGAGGTGGGCTGCAACTTCTTGAGCAGGTGGATTGGCTGACCATTGACCCGCAGACAGGTACCGTTGCTCCCGAATCGGATGTGGATATTCAGCTTACCTTTGACGTTGCGGGTATGGAGTTGGGGCAGTACTTTGCCTCCCTTCTGTTACAAAACAACGCTGGTCCTGCCATTACCATTCCTGTCACCCTGAATGTTTTGCCCGCAGAATATGATGTTACCTTTGAGGTGAAAGATCCGGAAGGCGTTGTTGTGGATAATGCTGTGGTTACCCTGGGTTCCATAACCAACGCCGAAGGAGATTACTTCTTTGAGGATATAATGGCTGGCGAATATGTTTACAGTGTAGCTGCAGAGGGTTTTAACCCCGCTGGTGGCATTGTGGGTGTAAACCAGGACATGACTGTTGAGGTGATGCTTATTGCTGAAGATGCCGACGTCATTACCCTTACCGTGACTATAGAAGATGAATTTGAAGTGCCCCAGCAAGATGTAATGTTTATCCTGCAGGGATTCGGAGGGCATTATACCAATGCTGCCGGCCAGGTTGTGCTTACACTGGTTCCCGGAACCTTTGCCTACCAGGCAACCAAAACAGGATTTGAGCCAGTTGCTTCCAATGTGGTCATTACTGACGATGAAAACCAAACCCTGGACATAGCAATGGATTATCTTCGCTTCAATGTGGAAGTAACTGCCCTTCCTGAAGAGGGAGGAATTGTTGCCGGCGCAGGTGAATATTATTACGGACAGACAGTTGGCCTGGATGCACTGGCCAACATTGGATATCACTTTATTCAGTGGAACGAAAGCGGTACAATGGTATCTGATGATCCGGAATTCTTCTTTGAAATTTTTGCAGACAGAAGTTTTGAAGCGATATTTTTTATCAATGTGTATACCATTACTGCTACTGCCGGAGCCAATGGTTCCATTAACCCCTCAGGTGATGTTGACGTAGAACATGGTGAGGATATTACATTTGCCATTTTGCCCAATGCCGGTTATGATATTGAAGATGTACTGGTGAATGGTGAAAGCGTGGGTGCAGTGGCAACCTTTACGTTTGAAGACGTAACAGAAGATGCAACGATACATGCCGAATTTGTTATGCGCACCTATGAGGTGAATGTTACATCTGAAGGTAATGGCACCATTACTCCTTTCGGAACCCTGGTAGTGGATCATGGAAGCAGTATTACCTTTGAACTCGAACCCGAAGATGGCCACCATGTAGGAGATCTTTTGATCAATGGAAACAGTGTGGGATGGCATTATACTTATACACTGAGCAACATTCAGCAGGACACTGATGTACATGCTTTATTTTCAGTGGGCGTGGGTGTTGATGAATTAACCGGCGAATCCGGGATGATGGTATACCCCAATCCGGCGACTAGCCTGGTAACCATAGAAAGCAGTTATAAGTTGCAGGTAATTGAACTTTACAACATCAGCGGACAGCTGGTAAAGAGCATTAAAGCAGGTGGAAACACCCATAGCCTGAATGTGAGTGCCCTTGAACAGGGTGTTTATATGATAAGGGTTGTTACCCACGAAAGCACACAAGTTGTAAGACTTAAAGTTCGGTAAGCACTGAAAAAGAGCGAGTTGTATTGTGCTGCTTTGGTTAGCACAAAACATTAAGTTTTTGTGATGCTGTTTTAGAAAAAAAAACCTCTGAATCCAGTAAATTCAGAGGTTTTTTTTTGTGTGTTTTGTTAATTTATGTTGGGGTGAACAGGTGTTAAAATGGAAATAAAAAGGAGGTGGAAGTTGTTCATATGAATGATTATTAAAGGCTTCAAAGCGTTTTAAACACATGAGTATAGGATATTTTTCGGTGTATAGCCTTCACTTACTTACAGATATAGAAGCGAAAAATTATTAAAGAAACATTAGCAGATTTGTGAATAATTCATATATTTACACCGGTAAAACAGGGATTACCTGTTTGAAACAAAAACCAAATTATAAACAAAAACAAAAACGACATGAAGAAAATCTGTTTAATTTTTGCCATTCTCGTTTTTTTGGGCAATGCATTAAGTGCCCAGGAACGAAGAATTACTGGTACAGTAACGGATGCCGTTGACGGTTCCACAATGCCGGGTGTTACCATTTCGGTACAAGGAACAACTCAGGGTACCATTACTGATACCAACGGGCGCTATGAAATTACCGTTGCTGAGGGTGCCACCCTGGTATTCTCTTTTATTGGTATGGTAACCGAGCGGCGCGTTGTAGGTACGGAGTCTGTAATCAACGTGTCCTTGTCTATGGACCTTGCTACTTTGCAGGAGATTGTTGTAACGGCCTTTGGTATCGAGAGAGAGCGGAAGGCGTTAAGCTATTCTGTTCAGGAAGTGAGTGGAGAGATGATGTCTCAGTCGGGTAACCCCAGTATGGCCAACGCCCTGCAAGGTAAAGTGGCAGGGGTTATTGTAAGGCAATCATCCGGTATGCCCGGTTCCAGCTCCCACGTTACTATTCGTGGTAGCCGCTCATTTACCGGAAACAACCAGCCCCTTTACGTTATAGATGGTGTTCCCATTGCTTCCGGTTCGGATGTATCAGGTGGAGTATCAGGTACTGACTTCTCCAGCCGTTTTCTGGACATCAACCCTGAAGACATTGCGTCGATCAGTATTCTTAAAGGACCTGCCGCTTCTGCGCTCTACGGTATGAGAGCCACCAACGGTGTGGTTATTATTACGACCAAAAGTGGTAGAGGTATGGCCAAAGGCCAAACCCAGGTCAATTTTTCGACCAACTATACATGGGACGAAATTTCCAGAACACCTGAATTGCAAAGCACCTATGCACAGGGAGCCGGTGGAGTCCTTAACCAAAATTCTTCTTTGTCATGGGGCCCCAGAATTGATACCCTGGGTACTTATTTTCACCGTGTTCTTCAGCAAGATTTTGATGGAACAAATCAGGTTTTTGATAACGTAAGTCCTTTCTTCCAAACCGGTCACACCCTTAATGCAACCATTGACGTGAGTGGTGCCGGAGATTTTGGTAATTATAGCGTGGGTTTTGGTCAAACAGAACAAACGGGTATTATCGACAAAACCGGTATGAGCAGATCTACTGCCAGATTGGCTGGTACCTTTAATATTTCCGACAGATTAACTGTAGGAGGTAATGCCAATTTCTCCTCACTGGATGTGGATAAAATCCCTGGGGGTAGTAACCTTTCCAAC
This sequence comes from Bacteroidales bacterium, assembly GCA_007131895.1. GTDB lineage: Bacteria > Bacteroidota > Bacteroidia > Bacteroidales > UBA7960 > SKVR01. The sequence continues at coordinate 8,040 of SLPR01000427.1, forward strand.
CCCCTGTTTACCGTGTATGCAGCACCCAGAAGTTATGATCTTTTTGGACTGCCTCATCACGATCCCAATGATCCTTACAGGCAGATACATTATCGTGCCGCCATGGACAACCCTATCTGGGCAATGGAAAACAGTTCGTTTTTCGAGCAAACCCAAAGGGTTTTCGGTAACGTAAATGCAGGTTATCAGATTGCCGACGGAATCAAGCTTAACTATCGCCTGGGAACGGACTACTTTATTACTGATGGTAAGGAAGTGTACGAAAAAGGTAGTGGTAATACAGGTGGTAGAACAGCTATCCCTTCCGGTGGTCAAATCATGGACTTTGCCTATACACGACTGGAACTTAACTCCAACATTAACCTTACTATCAACAGAAGCCTGACGGATGACATTGATTTCGATCTGCTTGTTGGTAGCGAATATTCTGATATCCAAAGAAGATTTATGGAGAATACCGGTCGTACCATCACTATTGGTGGTTTCCGTAATATCAACAACACCGGTACCCAAACCGTTTTTGAGTCATCCAACTGGCAGCGTACAGTCGGCTTTTTCGGAAACCTTGGTTTGTCATGGAGAAGCGCCTTGTTCCTGAATGCATCAGGAAGAAATGATATTGTTTCTTACATGCCCGAAGGTAATCGCTCATTCTTCTATCCATCTGTAGGTGTAGGTTTTGCTTTTACCGAGCTGTTGGATCTGGATGAAGGTGGTCTTACTTTTGCTAAACTACGTGCATCATGGGCACAAGTAGGTCAGGGTGGACCTTTGTATTCTACCCAGAACATCTTTATTACCGGTGGTGCGGCCCACGTTGGTGGTTTTATCGGCCCACAGGGTATACAGTTCCCTTTCCAGAACCAAACAGGCTTTACCCTCAGTTCTGTTTTGAGAAGCCCCGACCTGGTGCCCCAGAATACCAGTACCACCGAGTTAGGTTTCGACGCGAGATTTATCAACAACAGGATTGGTATCGACTATACGTTTTACATGATTGACGTAACCGATCAGATTTTTGCTGTTCCAATTCCCTCTTCTACAGGGTTTACTTCTGAGTTGCGCAACGCCGGCCGCCTGGAAACTATAGGTCATGAAATAGTTTTCAATATTGTACCGGTTCGTACACAGGACTTTGAGTGGAACATAACTACCAACTTTTCCACCTACAAAAACGAAGTTCTTGAACTTGCTCCCGGAGTAACGGATATTTTCCTTGGTGGTTTTGTTCAGCCCAACGTAAGAGCTCAGGCTGGCTCTTCCTATCCTGTTATTTTTGGTACCCGCTTCCTCAGAGACGACAATGGCAACATTGTTAACCTGGACAACCCCAACAGCGCCTTCCACGGTATGCCTATGGCAGATCCCGAAGCAGGTGTAATTGGTGATGTACAGCCCGACTTTGAGATGAACTTCATCAACAATTTCCGTTACCGCAACTTTAATCTTTCATTCCAGATTGACTGGAGACAAGGTGGCTACATGTATGCCGGTAATACCAGGCTGCAGAAACTTTATGGTATGGATAAGATGACTGAAGACAGGGAAAGCCCGTTTGTGGCTCCCGGTGTTAAGGGATTCATGGATGCAGACGGAAACCTTGTAATAACAGGTGACAACGATATCACTTTGGAAACTAATCTTCAGCACCAGACCTATTGGTTGGATGCCATGGATGCTATCGACGAATCCAACGTTTATGAAACATCTTTTGTAAGATTCAGAGAACTGAGTATTTCTTACGACCTTCCCCTGGCTGCGCTGACAAATATTGGTATTAGCAGAGCTTCTGTTTTCTTCACCGGTCGTAACCTGTTCCTCTGGACTGATTATCCTAACTTCGACCCCGAAACTTCTACCGGTGGTGCCGGCAACTTCCAGGGTCTGGAATATGTTGCTCTGCCACAAACCCGGAGCTATGGTATGGGTGTAAGATTAAGTTTCTAATCTGTTCATTAAACAAAATAAGATATTATGAAAAAACACAATTTATATAAAATTTTTGCTGCTTTGCTGATGATCTTCGTGATAACGGCATGTAGTGAAGAGAAAATGAATGAAATAGACACCAATCCCAACAGCCCAACGGATGTTCCTTTGTCATTGTTGATGCCTCAGGCTACCATTGACATTCCTGTTACGGTTTCGGGCATTGACTTGTCATGGTACAGTTCCGTATTTGTAGAGCACACCACCGGTGCGCATGCGCAATTACGTGCAGCTGACAGACGTACTGCTGAAATTAACCCTACAACGGGTAATAACCAGTGGAATTCTTTTTATGCCGGCGTAATTCCCAACCTGAATGTTATTATCGAGAAAACCGGCCCTGACGGTACAGAGCCCGGCAGATATGTGCACATGGGGATTGCCAAAGTAATGAAGGCCTATACTGTGGCCCGTATTACCGATACCTGGGGTGATGTGCCTTACACACAGGCATGGCAAGGATCTGCCAACCGTGCTCCCGAGTATGATACGCAAGAGTTTATTTATACTCAGGTGTTGCAGCAACTGCTTGATGAGGCCATTGCGGATCTTCAGACAGAAACGGTTTACAATCCCGGAACTACCGACCTTATTTTTGGTGGGGATGTAGATCGCTGGATAAAAACCGCGTATGGTTTGAAAGCACGTTACCTGCAGAGATTGTCCAATACTACGCATTACAGTGCTACTGCTGTAATTGCTGCTGCTAATAACTCCTTCACCAATCGTGCTGAAGAATTTACTTTCAGAAACTTTACTGAGGCTCCCACAGGGCAGCATACATGGTATCAGGAGTCAAATCTCAGGAAACACCACGTATTCAGCAAGCAAGTATATGACTTGTTGAATGACAGGGAAGACCCCAGACTGCCCGTCTGGATTGCTCCTGTTGCAGGAACTGACACAGTGTTTAATCCTGCACCAAACGGCGATGCTCAAAACGATCAGGGTGGTACTATCTACTCCAAGGCTTCATCCAATATTGTTTATGCTACTGCTCCCCTGGAAATGATGACTTATGAAGAAGTATTGTTCATCAAAGCAGAAGCTTACCTGGGTAGCAATATGGCTACTGCCAAGGAGTATTACGTGGCAGGTATTACTTCCGCTATGGAAAGATATGGAGTAGATGCTGCAGATATTCAGGCATTTCTTGACAATGAGGACGTGCTTCCTGCTGGCAATTTAACCCTTGAGCATATCATCACGCAAAAGTATCTTGCCTTCTGGTTGTATAACCCCGTTGAAGCTTTCAACGATTACAGAAGAACCGGATTCCCCGAGATGACCAACGTTATTGGACCTCCTCCTCACAGGTTCCCTTATCCGCAAAGCGAATATGACAGCAATAGTGATAATGTTCCGCTTGGACCCGAAACTATTTACACTGTTAAATTGTGGTGGGCACTTTAATCGCCTGAAACAATCATTGTAAAATTATAGTATGCTGCCCGCGCATCGGAAACGATATGCGGGCAGTTTTTTTGTGCCTTTTGATGATTTCTTACAGATTTATCCACAATTTTGCTGATGCTTCTCTTGTTTTTCAAATATTGTCTGAATGGGATGAAAGTTCTTGGTTTGTGGCAGCTTTCTTATCCGATGGCTAAAGACAACGGCAATGGATACCGGGTATTGATCCTGTTTATAGCCTTCAGGATTGCCTGAAAGATTTTAAAGCATTAAAGGATAGCGGATGGTCTGAGAAGCTGGTAATTTCCCGGTCGCTGAGATTGTCGAAACGATTAGATGTCTGATAGTAAGCAACTGTTTCGACATGGGTTAAATGTAGCTTCCCGAACTGCTCATCGTCCCAATCGCACTTCTGAGACAGCCCATTTTTACTTCTGCGATCAATTCCTACTGCTGAAGAATAATTTCCCAGTTACCGGGCTCATAAATTTCGAACCTGAAAATACACTCGAAAGTAGTGTTCTGAAATACATCCAGCGTAACATAAGTGATAACGGCATAAAGCGGAAATTCAGGCCTTAGAATATTGGCTCGGGTGCCGGTAACTGATGGTTCTCCTGAGGAGCTGTTAAGATCCACGCTTAAAATACGGCTGTCGCCTGCCCCGATGGAGGTGATGTTAATATTCACCTGCTCTGGATGATCAGATACTTTGCGCACATTATGACGAATGATATTGCGGATTTCGGTTATTTTATATCTTTCAGCAGCCATCTCTCTGACATCTGAAGTAAAAAAACCACGACTTTTGATAGGTGGTGTTGGATTCAATGAATAACTTAAACCAACGCCAAGCCGGACATTCTTTTTCCAGCCGTATTGGTAACTAATATCGTTAATTCCCTGGTAATAATGAAGAAGTAAACCCAGTCGGGGCAAGATACGTATACCGGTGGATAGTTTTACGAAAACCTCGGCAAAGGGAAAAGTATCATAATCAATGAAAACTTTTTTTTCAGGTTCGTTGTCTAAGGGAGTAAAAACTTGTTTCTGACTGGAGTTAAGCAAAAATGAACCTCCTATACCAAAGCCATAGTGCCATCGGGGATAATGAATCTGGATGGTCAGGGGCACATCCAGTCTTAAAAACTTAAGATCGTTGGTATAATCCATCAATCCTCCTGACCCGTCATTAATCATTCTTTGTTCGACCAGTGTAAGGGATGTAAGCAAAATTTCTCCACCCAAGGTATAAGTATTGTTAAAGTAATGCCTGTATCCTGCTCCTGCAGAAAGACTTAGCCCGCCTTCAAAATCTGAACTTTGATAGCCTATTACCGAGTTGAAGTTTTGATTATACATAATATACGTCTGTCCCTGTCCCAAAGAGAAAATGGGTATTAAACAGAATAGCCAGAGAAGGATTTGGTTCGTTCGCATGGGATTGCTCTATTGTGGTTTGTGAATATAAATCGCCGTGGAATGGTTGTTACATCAAAAGAGTAAAAGATGCCATTATGCCATCCCCAAATTGCCAGGTATATTAAGATATTTCACTTTCGAATAATATAGTCCTATTATTAGAACACGGATCTAATATGCTTGGTTCAAACTGAAGAATAGACCTTTAGCAATATTGGCAAACAAAAACCAAAGAATTTAAACCTGGATTGAAAATTACTGACAGAGGCTTTCAATCACTACTGTTGAAGAACAATCTCCCAGTTGCCGGGCTCATATATTTCAATTCGGAAAACGCATTCAAAAGGGTTGTTTCCAAATGAGTCCATCGTGACATAGGTGATGTTCAAATAAAGAGGGAAGTCGGGTCTCTGAATATTGGCACGGGTACCGGAAACTGATGGCTCACCCGAGGAACTGTTAAGGTCTACGTTTAAAATCCGACTGTCGCCGGCTCCGATAGAGGTGATGTTAATGTTTACCTGATCGGGATGATCAGATACTTTGCGCACGTTATGGCGAATAATATTGCGTCTTTCGGTGATTCTGAAAATCTCAGCAGGAATTTCTCTTTCCCCGGAAGTGAAAAGTCCACGCCTTTTTAAGGTTGGGGGCGGGGAGAGGGAATAAGTAAGCCCCAATCCAACGCGTACATTCTTTTTCCATCCGTATTGGTAGCCAATATCGTTAATTCCCTGGTAATAGTGCAGGTTTAGGTCCAATTGGGGCAGAATACGTACACCCGAGGTAAACTGCACAAAAGCTTCTATTGTGGGAAAGCTGTCAAAATCTTTTACAATTGTTTCTACAGGGTCCTGGTCTCTGGAAATAAAGGTTTGCTTTTGACTGGAATTTATTAATACGGATCCACCAAGCCCAAAGCCATAATACCAGCGCGGGTAATGAATTTGTATGGAAAAGGGGATATCCACTCGTACAAAATTTAACTCATTGGTGTAATCCAGAAATCTATCCATAGCTTGTCTGACGACACCTTGCTCGCTAAGCTTGGAGGTTGCTATTCTCAGATCCCCTCCCATGGAGTAGGTATTGTTGAAAAAGTGTCTGTAACCAATACCTGCTGTGAAGTTCAGCCCACCTTCAAGATCAGAACTTCTGTGTCCAATTACAGAATTTATGGTTTGATTATACAAAATATAATACTGTCCCTGGCCCATAGAGATAATTGGTAAAAGACAGAATAGCCAGAGATAAATGGATTTCGTTCGCATGGGGTTGCTTTTTTTGGGGTTATTGAATGTAATTCGCAGAGGAATCTTTTTTTATTCAAAATTTATGATTGAAGTTGTTGAATTGAACTTACTTGCGTAATGGTCGCTGATTTTTACGACCATACAGTACTCATCTGGGGTTCATTAAATTGTTAGCAGATACCTTAATATCCTCCTTAATGAGTTGGGTTAATTGTTCTTGATTTGCAATGTCTTATACGTAAAAACCAGGTTTATCTATTTATGATTTAATCTGAATAATAGACCTTTAGCAATATTAATGAAAATTTTCCAAGCAACTATCATTGCAATGAGAATATTTGCAAATATTTTTCAGAAACACTATCAGCATCCATGTTTGTGGAAAGTGACCTGAGAGCCCTTGACGATCTCATGTTAATCGCGCAAAAGCCGGGCCGGATTTATTTCGGACATACTTGAAGAATAATTACACTATGATTTTACCTCGCACAAGCTTTCTTGGCAACAGCCAATGGCAGTATGCACAGAATGCCTCGGGGTCATGATAAATAATCGTCGGTTATCCCGTAGAATAGCACCGGTGAATTTCAAATTCACTTAAGTATTCCTACGGTTGTATTGCTTTTTTATTTATCGTACATTTGCGTTGTTTAATTTTGATTCCATTGAGCTGGAATATAATCTTGTTAAAACCCATCAAAAAAGCACAGTTATGAAAAATCTTCTTTTCATGCCGGTATTTATCTTTCTGGCTACTCTTTTTACCCTGGAAACACCAACCTATGCTGCATCTCCTGACGAAGTTCAGGTAAGCAAAAAGGTGGTTGAAGTGTATTACTTCCATCGCAATCGCAGATGCGGACCTTGCAGAACCATTGAAAATCTTACCCAAAAAACCATGGAAACCTACTTCAATGCTGAAATGGAATCCGGTGATGTGATTTTTCATATCGTTAATGTTGAGAACGATGACCAGAAAGCTGTAGCCGAAAAGTTTAAAGTGGTAAGTACAGCTTTGTTTATCAATATTATTGAAGGTACAGAAGAAAATCCCTCTAATCTTACTTCCTTTGCCTACAGACATGCCCGCAACGAAGACGCTTTTCTGACAGGTCTTAAGGAACACGTGGAAAAGGGATTGGGAAAATAAGGTTTCTGGCCCGGTTATTGAAATAAGAGCTATTACTGAATTCATTCAGTAAAAAAGCAATAAGCTCATGGGGGTTGCTTAATTCCCTGTGGGTGAGCTAATTTCAAGTAATTGTCCCATTAAAAATATATACAATGAAACTTTCCAGAATAAATCCGATGGCGGCTGCAACTTTCAAAGGTGTTTTGACACTTCTGATTATAGTCTTTTCTTTTGCCGGTGCTACCGGCCAGGAGAAAAAGGGTGCCCGCCTTGAGTATACTAAAGATGTGGCCGAACTTGGCCATATTGCGGTGGAGAGTCTTGAGCCCATGCAAATGGAAATAGAATTTGTGAATGAAGGTGACGAGCCGTTGGTGGTTTCCAGTGTGCGCGGCTGCTGCGGTACCCGCATAAAAAATTATCCCAGACAACCCATTATGCCGGGTGAAAAAGGAATTGTGGAAATAGAATTCAGACTGGCACCCCGACCCCACAATGTCAACCGAAGCGTAAGCGTCATGTCCAACGATGAAAGAGGCATGAAGGTATTCCGGATTCGCGGTGAGGTAGTAGAGGAAAGTGCCGGTGTTTTTGGTACACAGATGAAGCCTGCTGCCGGGCCAAGGACAAATTAATCTATCAAATATTCTCTGTCTTGATCAAAGAAACCCCTGTTCAGCGAGATTTCATTCCGGAGGATGTGCAACTGGCCCGCTATTACAAGGCGCTTGCACATCCTGCACGCATTGCTATTATGAAATTGCTTGCCCATCGCGATACCTGTATCTGTAATGATATTGTGCAGGAATTGCCCCTGGCACAGTCTACCGTTTCGCAACATCTTAAAGAGCTCAAATCGGCCGGACTAATACAGGGAAGCATAACCCCACCCAGTGTAAAATATTGCATTAACCAGGAAAACTGGCAAACTGCCAAAAAGTTAATTGAAAAATTTCTTCAATGATTTGTAGTTTACAATAATCATCGTACATTTGCGATGATTGTCTTTCTCAGTTATTAAGATGGATGATCTTTTTGTCTGTCAATCTTTTTTATGCCAATCAAAAACGGGAAATTATGGTAATAAAAGTTCTGGGCACAGGTTGTGCCTCCTGCAAAAACCTTGAAAATGCCACACGTGAACTGGTAGCTGAGCTTAACATGGATGCCAGTGTAATTAAAGAAGAAGATATCATGAATATCATGGCCTACGGAGTACTGAGAACTCCGGGTCTGGTTATCAATGATAAGGTTGTTATCAGTGGGCGGGTACCCTCTAAGTCAGAATTGAAGGGGATACTGGAAAAAAACATCAGCTGAGACATCATACAATTTAAATCCTTTCAATTATGGGAAAATTCTTTCAAGTGTATTCCGGTAA
>SLPR01000278.1 GCA_007131895.1 Bacteroidales bacterium
AGAAGTAACACTGTTTGTAGAGGTTGAGGACTCAGGGACGGGCATAAAGGCTGAAGATCAAAAAGAACTGTTCAAAGAATTTTCGCAGCTTGAGAATAATACCCCCCAAATAATGAAAGGCAGCGGGCTGGGGTTGTCAATTTGCAGACAACTGGTATCATTGATGGGTGGTGAGATAAGTGTGAGAAGTGATGAAAAGAAAAAAGGTGCTACCTTCTGGTTTAACCTTCCTGTTCTTATAGCAGCGGATCAATCTTCTGCAGAAGAGAACAAGGTTGTTGAAAAGGAACCTGAACGGGAAAAGCTTGATTGCTCGGTTCTTTTGGTAGAAGATATGCTCGTCAACCAGAAAGTGATAAAACTCATTCTGGAAGGGATGGGTTGCAAAGTGGCAGTTGCTTCCAACGGGCAGCAGGCTATAGATATGTTCAGAGAAACAGAGGTTAATGCATTTAATATTTTTGGACGAATTCATTATGATATTATTCTGATGGACCATATGATGCCTTTAATGGATGGGTTAACAGCGCTGAAAATTCTTAAAAAAGATTTTAATAAGCTTCCTCCGGTTATCGTTCTTACAGCTGATGAATCATTTGCCCAAAATGACAAATACCTTGACACCGGATTTGACGATTGTATCATTAAGCCGGTAAAAACAGCAGAACTCTACCATAAAGTAAAAGAACTTACAGGCAAAACAAAGTCACGATTATTCATCGAAAAACTGGAAATATTCACACTGGAAAGTGTGGAAGAAAAGCCTGTTATTAATGCCTCTACACTTGATCTGATAATGAAAAACGCCAGACAAAACAATTTCAACATCGAGGTACTTTTTGAATCCTTCTTCGAAGATATGGAACGGATTTATGATCAAACCCTTTCTGCCATTGAAATGAACGATAACAATGCACTTATGCTCATTGTGATGACGGTTAAGGGCCTTTCGGGCAACATGGGTGCTTCTCAGTTGCATCTGGTGGCCAAAATGATGGATCGATACATACGCAACGATCAGTTTGAAGAGGCTATGGCCCTGCTACCCCTTCTTACAGAAAAATACACCATATTTAAAAGCACGGTTGAATCAAAATACCTGAAATCTGTTGCTGAAAAATAGAAGCCAGTAAATAACCCATTCAAAATATTGATAATCATTATGTCTGATGTTTATTCACCACAGCATGAGAAAGAAACACTAAGCAACTTGTCTGCAGTATATAAATTGCAAATGTCTGACGAGATCTTTGAAAAGCTTAGCCGGTTTATTTATTCTCAGTATGGAATAAAAATGCCGATGGTAAAAAAAGTAATGCTTCAGAGTCGCTTGCAAAGAAGACTTCGAGAGATGAAAATGGACTCTTATGAGCAATATTGTGATTTTGTTTTTAGCAAAGAAGGGGAGGCCATTGAACTGGTGCACATGATTGATGTAGTTACCACTAACAAAACAGACTTTTTCAGAGAGCCTGCACACTTTGATTTTCTCAGACACACCGTTTTACCGGAATTTGTTGCGCGGAACAAGCAAAAAACTACCATAAAAATCTGGAGCGCAGGTTGTTCAAGTGGTGAGGAAGTTTACACCCTGGCTATGGTATTGTCGGATTTTATGGAGAATAACCGCAACCTTGATTACTCGATCCTGGGTACCGATATCTCTTCGCGCATTCTGCAAAAAGCTTTTGATGCCGTTTATACAGAAGAAAGGGTGAGTAACATTCCCCTTGAATTGAAGAAAAAGTATTTTTTGAGGTCCAGGGACAGGGCTAAGCCAACTGTGAGATTGATACCGGAAATTCGTAAAAAAGCCAGCTACCAGCGGTTAAATTTCATGGATGATAGCTATCATGTGCAGGAAAAGTTCGATGTGATTTTCTGTCGCAACGTATTGATTTACTTTGATCGTGATACCCAGCAGAAAGTAATCAACCAGCTTTGCTCTCATTTGAAAAACGGAGGATATTTCTTTCTTGGCCACAGCGAATCCATTACCGGAATGAATGTACCCCTGGTGCAGCTCAAGCCTACAGTTTTTATGAAAATATAGAATAAGCCCTGGCTGAAAAAGCAAATACTAAAACAACGTACATATGGTAACCGACGACCAATTATTGCAGGAACTGGAGAAACGCTTCAGAGAAAACAAGGAGTCTCTGCTTCAGCTTCAGAAGATGACCTCCGAGCTGAAAGAAGTAAACAAGAAGCTGGAAGAGTCAGAAGCCCTGAAAACGCATTTTATATCCAATATTACCAACGAGATTATCAATCCCTTCGCAGCCATTCTGGGTTTAAGCCGGAATATCCTGGATGTTAAGAAAGAGAACTGGGAGAAAGTCATTTCTATGGTGCATCTTATTCATTCGGAGGCTTTTAACCTTGACTTCCAGTTGAAGAATGTTTTTGCCGCAGCTAAGCTGGAGGCTGGAGAATGGATACCTGATATCATGAATGTAAATGTTAATCAACTGATTAGCAGCACCTTGGATAGTTTTAAATACGAAGCAGCCAAAAGACGTATAGAGCTGTATTATGATTTTGATGTAAGCCCGGGAATAGAGAAAAGCTTTTATTTTTTGACGGATCCGGAGAAACTCAAGATCATTATTTCCAACTTATTGAGCAATGCTATAAAGTACAGTAACAGTGAAAGTGAAGTAAAGGTAAAAGCCAGGCTGGAAGTTGAAAATCTATACGTTTCTGTTATCGATAAAGGCATAGGAGTATCGGAAAAAAATAAGAAGATCATCTTCGACCGGTTCAAAAGAGTTGACAATGGAATCAATTCTTTAAACCGGGGTCATGGGTTGGGTCTTTCTGTAAATAAGGCTATCCTTGACCTGCTGGGCGGAGAAATTGAAATGCAGAGTGTGGCCAATGAAGAAACCGTATTTACCATTTGTATCCCGCCGGGAGAAAGATCTGTTAATTACGATGGTATGGCCAGCGACGGCAATGAGTTTTTGTTTGACAATGATGGTGATGAGCTATTTTAAAGAGCATTTCAATGGAGCTGAAAACCCACTTTTTATATCCTTCAACATTGTTTTTTAGCAGGGAGCCTTTTATTGTAAATACCATTTTAGGATCTTGTGTTTCGCTTTGCCTGTATGATCCCATAAACCGAACCGGAGGAATTAATCATTATATGCTACCCTTCTGGAATGGAGAAGGTTTGGCCTCCCCAAAATACGGAAATATTGCCATTGAAAAACTTTTGGAAAAAATGCTCCAAACAGGGAGTAAAAAGAACAACCTGATTGCCAAGGTTTTTGGTGGGGCCGAAGTGATTGATACGAAAATCAGTCAATTTCATATTGGTGAAAGAAATATAGAAATAGCACAACGGGTTTTGAAAGATCTGAATATTCAAATATCAGGTCAGAGTTTGGGAGGGAAAAACGGACGCAAAATCCAGTTCAATACTGAAACCGGGGCAGTGTTGCAAAAAATGATTGCCAGGCAGGGTTTAGAACCCAAAAAATAGAGTATTCCTATTGTATACTAATATGCTACAAAGCAATGGAAAAGATAAAAGTATTGATAGTCGATGACTCTGCGGTGGTAAGGCAGGCACTGAGTATGGTGTTTGCTTCAGACAAAAACATCGAGGTAATAGGAACCGCAGCAGATCCCTATTATGCGGCCCAGAAAATCCAGAAGGAAATTCCCGATGTGATAACCCTGGATATTGAGATGCCACGAATGGATGGACTTACTTTCCTGAAAAAGCTAATGAGTCAGCATCCAATTCCTGTGGTGATTATCTCCAGTTTGACCGCCAATGGCACCGAAACGGGAATGAAAGCCCTTGAATATGGTGCAGTGGATATTATTACCAAACCTCAGTTGTCAAGTCGTGAGTTTTACGAAGAGTCGAGAATCCGCTTATGCGATGTTGTAAAAGCAGCCGCAAAGGCCAGACTCTTCAGGAATGAACGTCTGGCCAAAGTAGCCGCCGCCCCCATAAAGGTTGAGCCCAAATATTCTGCTGATGCTGTATTGCCCGGAAATTCCAGGGATTACAGTATGATCAAGACCACGGAAATTGTGATAGCCATCGGTGCCTCAACGGGAGGGACTGAAGCATTGAAAGAATTGCTGGAGGTTTTACCTGCCGACACCCCGGGAATTGTGATTGTACAGCATATGCCCGAAGTATTTACACGTTCTTTTGCACAAAGGTTAAATGAAATTTGTAAAATCTCTGTCAAAGAAGCAGAAAACGGAGATTCGGTTATTCGGGGCAGGGCTCTTATTGCTCCCGGTAACAAGCATACCATACTCAAGAGAAGCGGAGCAAAATATTACGTTGAGGTTAAGGATGGACCACTGGTAAACCGACACCGACCTTCGGTAGATGTTTTGTTTCGTTCTACTGCCAGGTATGCCGGTAAAAACGCCGTCGGGATCATTATGACAGGGATGGGTGCTGATGGTGCCAAAGGATTGCTGGAAATGAAGGAGGCCGGAGCCAGAACCGCCGCTCAGGATGAAAAATCGTGCGTGGTGTTTGGCATGCCCAAAGAAGCCATCAAACTTGGTGCTGCAGAAAAAGTATTGTCTCTCAGTCAGCTGGCAGGGTTCATTGTAAAGCATTAATAATCCGACACCAATAGCTAAACAAGCAGAAGATGATTTTAAACTTTATCCTAATAGAAAAATGCCTTAAAT
>SLPR01000553.1 GCA_007131895.1 Bacteroidales bacterium
TAAAGGGGGCAAGGTTGAAATAAAAATCGCGAAATAACTCATTTTCCAACAAATCAAAGCTAAAGGAATATGATAGGTTATATGCAAAAAAATCTGCTTCCTGCATTAACTCACCACGCCATGTATCACCAAAAGTATATTTAGGATAATCCGGGAATACAACAATATCATCATTAACTTCAAATAATCTGCTCAACTTTTTTTTGTCAAACTCGAAAATAATATCTCCCGGATTATCTTCATGTATTGAATCATAAGCTTTTTCGGTAAAACCTGCTCTAATTAGGCTAATAAATGGTGTATCAGAATCCACAAAGACATCAAGCCTAATGAAAGTGGATGACTTTATGTTGTCATCAAATGCAAAGCTATACTTTGCTATCAAATCAGTTGATTCTTCATCCTCTTGAACTGAGTTTTTAAAATTGAATGCAAAGCCAAAACCCAATACTCTCAACTTAAAGTGTTCAAAATTAACCTCCTCCGCATCGTAATTTATAATATCATCCCAACCCCCCATTTCTTCTATGGCGTTTTTATCCAATGTAGGAAAGTCAGCTCTTGAAAATGCTTCGGAAAAAAGCCTTAAACCTTTTATCAGGTTGCTTTTTCCTGAGTTATTTGCTCCTGTTGGTAGGTTAATATCGTTGAGATCAAACCAATGTTCCCCTTTGAAAGTCTTAAAGTTGGATAGCATTAAAAAACATAAACCTCATTTTTGTGACGTTACTCACATCCCAATTGTTTATATCACCGTTAAATAATTCAAACCCATGAAAAAGAGAGCTCATATCCGTTATTCCACTGGTACATGTAGTGCTGGCATTTTCCGGAGTTATCTGGTCGCGGGTTCTTTTGGTGTAGGTAATACCATTCACCACTCCGGTTTCGCCAATTTCGGCATCTGGGCACATGCAAGTTACACCGTTTTCGGCCAGATAAAAATTCTATGAAAATAAATCGCTTGCAGTGAAAGCGAAAATCGTTGCTAATAACAATACGTAGTGTTTTTTTATTTTTTAAAGATTGTATTATTCCCCTACTCTTTATAATGGTTTTTCGGGTTTCACCTATGAACTATATGTTTATTTTGGTAGTTTTCAATTTTGATTTCTATCTTTTATTTCAATTAAGTTACAGAATTCACTCTTTTCATCATGTAAATAGCCTTAGCCTCTATAATTACCAATAATCCATAGCAAAAGATAAAAGAGATGTTTTAAGATTGACCCGAGAGAAATAATCTTCTCTAAAATAAACCTATATACTTTTTCAGCTTCCTGTTTCTAACTAATAGATTCATAGCAATAAACTATAAATGCTTCCCTGTAAGACTTTGTATTCTTTTTACCCTTTTGTCAGCTATAGAAGTGATGAGTCGGTCAAAAACAACATTATGGCGAACTTACGCATTTAATTCTTATATCATTTAATTGTTGTACCGAAAATTAACAATTGTTTTCTGCATGATGATATTCGCAAATAAGCAAAATTATTTCAATAATGCTATCACCCTTCGGGAGAAGAGCACCTAATCCTGCCGCCTGAAAACAACCCTCATATACCTGTGCATCTGCCCACGTTTCAGATAAAGAGGCGGATTTACTGATTCGTAACCTGGCCATGGGGTAGTGTTTCCCATGGCAGCAAAAATATACCCGGGCAGTTTTCCCGAATCCCTGAGTTGGGTATACAATTCAGACTCCCCTCCAAAGTGTGGTCCTACCATCCCATGATCCTGCAATACAAAGATTTTTTCATCATACTTGTCATCTGATAATGATTGATACACCCTACTGCCTTCCTCGATGAAGTAAGTAAAATCGACGGATTTGCCATTCCTGCTTATCTTCATCTTTACTCCCGGAATCAGATAATTATCTACGGGGAATTGACATTAGTGTCTACTAAAAATTAAATTCCGTACTTTGAAATCCTTGTTAATTCATGTTTCTGGAGCTTTTTTACTCGGTGACGATTTGAATTGATTATGTTAGCCAGCTAAAATGGTTAACTATGAATCAAGGAAAATACGTTTTTGCTCAAATCGTTGAATTTTTGCCACAACGAGTATTTGACGGGATTGTCTTAAAATATAAAGGCAACAAGTACGTCAAACATTTTACATGCTGGAACCAATTGCTTTGCATGATTTTCGGCCAGCTGACAAATCGAGATAGTTTGCGTGACTTGCTAGTCACCATAAATGCCCATAGTAGCAAGTCATATCATCTTGGCTTTGGCAAAAAAGTAACTCTCAGTAATCTGGCAAAGGCAAACCTTAATCGTAACAGCAAAATATTTGAAGAATTTGCCTATTACCTAATTGCAATTGCCAGAAGAACCAGAGCAAATGATGATTTTCAGATCAAAGGGCAAGTATATGCATTTGACTCTACAACTATCGATCTTTGTCTTAGTGTATTTTGGTGGGCAAAATTCAGAAAGTACAAGGGAGGCATAAAGCTTCATACCCTGTTTGATATTAACACCCAGATTCCAGCATTTGTGCTCATTACACCTGCCAGGTGTTCACGATGTCAATGCTTTGGATTTCTTGGTTTACGAACCTGATTCTTACTATATATTAGACCGTGGTTATGTTGATTTCACCCGCCTTTATAAGATCACACAACAATCTGCAACTTTTGTGGTCAGAGCAAAAAGTATTCTCAAATTCAATCGGATGTACTCTCAGAACTGCGATAAATCATCAGGTGTTAAATCTGATCAAATTGGTAAACTTTCGGGATTTTATGTGTCAAAACAATATCCCGAAAACTACGAAGAGTAAAATTCTACGATCAAGAAACAGACAGAACCTTTGTTTTTCTGACTAATAATTTTGATTTAACTGCAGAAGAAGTAGCCTTCCTATATAAAAATCGTTGGCAGGTGGAATTGTTCTTTAAATGGATCAAACAACATCTTAAAATAAAAGCCTTTTTGGGTACATCAGAAAATGCAGTCCGAATACAGGTGTATTCAGCAATTATTGCATATTGCTTGGTCGCTATTATTGGAACACGGCTTAAAATTGAACGTCCAACCTACGAAATCCTACAGATTTTGGGCATATCCCTATTGGATAAAACCCCTGTAAAAGAGCTTCTTACAAACAAAAATTACAAAGATGTCAAAGAACCTTTCGATAACCAGCTGACCCTCAATCTATTTTAAGTGGACAGCAATGGCTTTTGTTGTTAACTAATGATTTCATTTGGGTTATAGCAATTCTGTTAAGCTGCGATAACCTTTCGCCTTGTTCTAATCCCTGATGTATCATTACCGCATTAATGCTTTCCATGTTCGAAAGCACAACCAATTGTTCAAGGGCAGCATGGTCCCGAATATTGCCTTCGGCATCAGGATTTTCGTCACGCCACTGTCGTGCAGTTTTTCCAAACAAAGCCATATTTAATAAATCTGATTCATTGGCATAAGCGAATGAGACTTCTTCTTTTGATAAGAGTTTTGGGATAATATTTTCCTTTATTGCATCGGTATGAATGCGATAATTTACCTTTGCCAAAGTGCGTTGAAAATTCCATTCGAGCTTTAAACGGTCATTCTCATCCTCTTTTAGTCTTTGGAATTCTTTTATCAGGTATATCTGAAATTCAGGGCTAAGCCACATTGCAAAATGAAAGGCGATGTCCTTATGAGCATAAGTGCCGCCATATCTTCCTGCTTTTACAAGCATTCCTATTGCCTGAGTACGATTTATCCATTGGCCGACAGACATTATAAATCGATTAACACCGGCTTCCTGTTCAATTACCCCGAATTCGGGGTAATTAAAATCAGGATTGTTTATTTTTTCCCATGTACTTAGGTATTCTAAGGTATTTTTATTGGTAATCCACTTGCCGATTAAGCCACTACCTTCATTTAGTCCTGCGGTCATATCAGTCAAACTGATAAAGTCGATGTTCCCTTCAGTAATAACGGTAATTGCAGTTTCTTTTACGAGTATTTTTTTCCCTTTTGCCATTAAACATGATTTTACTTTTTATACCTTAGACTCAACAAATTTGATGTATTGAGATTATGCGGCCAGTACTTTTTCGGTTAAACTTAATATTTCGTTGATCTCTCTCTGATTGAACATTCCTCTGATGCCTTCTGGATGGAGCATGGTAAAAGGAGATTCTATCAGGTTGCGTTTGCTCACCTCGCCTTTTTCCAGCACAAAGTTTTTGAGCAAATCAAGAAACTGGAGCTGGCGGCTGCTAAGATAGCTATGTTTGGCAATAAAATCGTCAAATGCTTTGGTTACGGTTTCGGCAAAGGTTTCCAATAGTTCGATGCCCAGAATGTGTCTGATAAATTGTACCAAAGCGGCTTTGCGGTGGTTGTAAACCTTGCGGAGCAAATCGATGGTTATGTGCGGATGCTCGTTGTGCAGCTCTTCGGCCAGTTGTTCTGCTTCTTCCGGGCTGATATCAAAACCTTGTTTCAGCTTTTGTTTTAACCCCCCTTGTTTGTTCCCCCGGTCCAATACCTTTGTTGGAGATAATCCATCCAACTCCTTGTGTCCTGCAGCCCGGTAATGGGCGACATAAATTCTTCGGGAGTCATTACGATGTATTTATCCGGGTTGCGTAGCTGGGCTTTCCAGGATTCTTCAAAGGTTGTTCCCTGAAGATTAGGCGACGTTATTCTTTCGCGCA
>SLPR01000386.1 GCA_007131895.1 Bacteroidales bacterium
CATATGTCAGCCAGGAGATGCAGATTGGTCGCGGACGGGTAGAAAACTTTATTAAGGATGTTTTTCGTTTTAAAAACAATCGGGGCATAAACTTTGACAAAGGGCAAGTGCTTGGACTGCTGGAGGACTTCCAACTAAATCATAGCACCCTTAACAAAGACCTGGAAGATCTTTCAGGAGGCGAACTACAGCGAATTGCAATCATTGTAACACTGCTTCTGGACCGGCAAGTTTATCTGCTTGATGAGGTTACCTCAGCGTTGGATCAGTCACTAAAAGAAATGATCGTTAAATATTTCACAAGTTTGAAAGAGAAAACGCTCATTATCTCATCACACGATAAGGTTTGGCACGATCAGGGATTACCAACCATCAATATCGGAAAAAATGGAAGCAGCACCTGACATTAGTTTACTGCGCCTCTTAGCCGCATTTGGCCTGTTGATCGTTCCTATGACGCTGTCATTATTCACTCGATTAGGTATTATCGTACAACTTTTTATCTCTGCCGGTAGGATGACAGGTCAGCTTTTCCTTATGGCGATTTTACTGATCTACTTATTTCAATGGGATAAACCCTGGTTAAATATCGCCTGGGTAATCGTAATGATGTTTTTTGCTTGTTTTTCAGCCATGGCCAACAGCAAACTTTCGTTCCGGCACTTCTTAACTCCCGTCTTCCTTGCTTATTTTGCTGGAGCAGGCCTGATACTTTTGTTCTTCAATAAGGTCATTGTAAATTATGAGAACATTTTCACAGCGCGGCTTGTGGTGGTAGTTGGCGGGATGCTACTCGGTAACTCCTTGAACAGCATTATCATTGGCATTTCCAATTATTATGAAGCCATTCGTAAAGATAACAAACGCTATTTATACCTGCTGTCGCTTGGTGCCAACCAGCAAGAAGCACTCCTCCCGTTCTTTCGTGACGCTATGCTGGCAGCCGTACGTCCCTTTATGGCCAATATGGCTACTATGGGGATTGTGTCGTTACCCGGCATGATGACCGGTCAGATCTTAGGCGGTGCCAACCCCGAGACCGCTATCAAATATCAGATTGCCATCATACTGGCTATTTTTACTGCGCTGACCATCAGTGTAGCCCTTTCACTAATTTGGACTTCTCACAGAGCCTTTGATGAATATGGGATTTTAAAGGCAGACCTCTTCAAAAAGTGATTTCCGTTGATCTTTTCCATTATTGAACTCCCATATATCCGTTAGAAATAGCTTTGATATGTCTATTATATGATAGGATATGATTGCTTTACAACTCTCCACGCCTTCTAATCAGCTCATCCTTTATCTCATTGGCTCTTTTTTCGGTAAGATCATATTTCCACATAACCAGTATAGCCATTCCTGCCGTAAATGCCGGTACAATAATGTCAGCAAGCCTGAGTCGCGTTAAGGTCTCGGCTGTTTGTACAGTAGCATTTTGATCAAAACCGACCAGTTTAAGCACCAGTCCACCCAATACCAAGGCCAACCCCTGTCCCAATTTCACCATCCACCAGTAGATCGCTCCAAAAGTACCTTCCTTCCTTGGCATCCCGTTATTTAGCTCATCCAGGTCGCATACATCTGCTGTCATGCTCATCATCAGTGTAAACAGTCCACCAATGCCAAAAACCATTAATGGAACAGGAATGAAAATCATCCAGGGGTTTTCCGGATTAAAACCCCACCATTTTAATGCATATCCCACTATTGAAATGGCAGTTGAAATGATAAAAGCATTTCTTTTACCCCATTTATTTGACATCATGGTAATTACCGGGATAATCAGAAAAGCAGTACAGATTGCACTAATTGTCGAAAACCAGGCAGGCCAGCTTCCTGCTGAACCATAATCTCCACTGAACATATAAAACACAATGATGAAGTAACTGAATGATGCAACCATTTGATACCCATTAAATACCAAAAACGTAGCACCACAAAGCCTTACAAATGGTATATTTCTAAATATCATCACCATGTTTTTAAGCAAACCCTTCAGGTTTTTTGCAAGATTTTTAATGGTAATATCATCCCTATTTGATAAGTTTTCCTGGTTAACCTCCTTGCAGAATAATGCCGGTAAAAGACCGAGGATCAAACAAATTGCACCGACTATGATGGATAGCCTGCGCACACCAATTGCCTGGTTTTCAAATAAGTTTGGATTTGCAATCAACACCCAGAACCATGGAACAACCATCCAGGCTATTTGCCCTATTGTCTGAGAGAAGCCCATCAGGCGTGTGCGCTCATTGTAGTCGGGGGTCATTTCATATCCCAATCCGATGAGCGGCGTGGAAAATATGGTATTCCCCATAATATAAACCAGTGACAAGATCAGAAAATACCAAAAGTTGTACATCTGAGAATTTTCCGGGTTGAGCTGCCATAAAACGGCAAACAACACCCCACTCAAAATGGCCCCCATAAATATGTAAGGCCTCCTTCGTCCAAATCGTGACTTGGTGTTGTCAGTGATGTAACCCATAATAGGATCGGTTATGGCATCGAAAAACCGGGGCAACCCACCAAGCAGACCGGCAAGAAGCGGGTCCATGCCAAAAGCGGTTAGCAAGAAGAATGCAAACACGCCTAATGCTCCCGGCAATAGATTGTTAACCAAGTTTCCTGCGCCAAAAGCTGCTTTTTGTCCAAGTGGAATCCTGTATTTTTGGGGAGTTACAGCTGCTGACATCTCTTATTGGTATTTATTTGTTTATATTGATGTATTTGTTTAAATCAGTGTTTTGTAAATTCACCCAAAAGATCCCGAATCGATGTTAGATGTTTGACGAGACCGGGGTTGGCTATTCGATTCTTATCTAAAACGTATTTCACGAAAACAAACAGTGATTTGCCTGATCTCGCCGGTGCGTTGAAAGATCTTTTTACTCAGATCACGGTCTAATTTCAATGCATCGAATGCCTTTGAACTTCCATTTTCAAAGTCCACTGTCATACTATCCTTCTCTGATACTTTATATACGACCGGAACCTGGCAATAAGTAAATCCAAGTGAACCGGGCTCCATCTGCATGCTTTTCTGTTCATTGCGGGTGCTTATGTATTCAATATGCTGTATCTCTTTTGAGAACTCATCTTTTCTGAGCAAAACAGGATTAAAGAAAAGCTGTCCGTCTTTCACAAATACACCCAACTCTCCGAAGCGTGCAAGGATATCCTCTTTTACCTGGCCTGTCATACCGGGTTGCTGGGCGCCCCGGTGCTGCGGCGTATGTGAGTAGGGATCGGTCGGAAAAGCACCATACAGTTCCGGTGATTTATGAACACCAATCCCGGCATTGATCTCATAATAATGCTCCAGAAGCTTGCCAACAATTGCAGGGTCAGCCTTATCCTCAACAGCTTTCAGGCAGCACTCCTGAACGGCCAAAAGCAGCTTCGACACCATGTGCCAATAGATGGAGCCCAGACCTTCGTAACCGAAAAATGTTCCTGACCTGCCGGTAAAGGCTTTGTGGTTGAAAATCTTTTCAAAAAGACCGACCAGCAGCCCTCTTTCTTTTTCTGCAAGCTCTTTGTATTCACCTTCCTCCAGATTGTTCAAAGCACTTTCCAGGTCTGAGGCGTTCTTGAAATTGCCATTGAAGTGATAGCCACCCTGAATATCCTGTTCAAGGATTTCCTTGTTCCCGCCGGCAAGCAGTTTTTGCATTAATTTTGATGATGCTATTTCAGATTCAGGAATGATGTTTTTCTCCAGGAATCCAGGCAAATCCTTATTGGGATAAAGGATATAACTATACTGATCTTCTCTGAACAGTGCACTGCTTTTCAATGCATCCAATACCTCCAGCGCCTCTTCTGCGCGCAAATAACCTGAACTCAAAACGGCCACCTGCCCTTCCAGCATCTCACTCAGATGAGCAACAGAAACGATTGAGTCCTTCACAGACATCAGGTTATAAGCGTGGTAGAGACTGTCTGCCCTTTTGTTGGCACGGATAGAATGATCAATAAAGTCAAGACATGCTGACGTAAACTTCTGCAGACCGGAAACTGATACACTTCTTTTTTTACCCCAAAACCCACTTTTGTAGATATGCTGCCGGTATTCAGATGCCGCAGTGCCTAAACGATCCAGAATGATTTTCCTGTCGGTGTCGGAGATGCTTTTTGCAAGCAAGGGGCTGAACTGATAAAGCGTTTCCCGGGTGCTATGATAAAACTCAATCAGTTCACTCGACACTTTAATCTGTTCCATTTTGGAACCGGACAAAATCTGCTCAAAAAACTTCATAAAACGGCGCAGGTAGTATAGCGTAACCATCGAAACGCCGTTACCTACCAGGGCATTATTGGCATCGTTCCATTCCGGCCGTTGTGTGCTTAACCAAATACCGGCCTCAGGAATGAAATTTGAAATCTTTGCAAGCGTCGTGGCCAGTATCTTTTCAAGGAAATTTACATGATAAATATCCTTGCTGCCGTCGGTCAGCAGAGCTCCATCTGCTCCTGTCAATGCCCGTTGTTTTCTAATGGCTTGATCCCACCCGAGATCAAATGCTATGGTATCTTTCGGGTTTTTTAATATCTGATCATAAGGTTTAATCATGTATGGCACAGCAGCATATACAAACCAGTCTTTGTCAAAATAAGATGCCAATTTTCCAGGCTGATGTTTCTCAATGATTTCGAG
>SLPR01000438.1 GCA_007131895.1 Bacteroidales bacterium
AGCAGAGGCGTGATGATTTCTGATTTCAGAAAGAAGATTCACACAAACTTCCCGTAAATTCCGGCCAAAACTTTTTCTTCATTTTCCCAGCAGAGCTGCTCTGAGATGGCCAATGCGTTTTTCTTCCACTTATTATACCTTTCTTCATCACTGAGCATTTCTTTAATTTTTTCGGCCAGGTGCGCAGGCTCATGGTTTTCAATGCACATTCCCACATCATAACCCTCAACGACATTTTTTACTTCCACCAGAGGTGATGCCAATACCGGAACCCCGGCTGCCAGGTAATCGAACAGTTTGTTGGGGAGACTGTATTTATAATTCATGCTTACAGGCTTATCCAGTGATACCCCCAGGTCACTCAAGCAGGTATATTCCATCATCTTTTTGTAGGGCATTTTGGGCAGAAAGTGAACTGTTCTTTCCAGGTGCAGCAATTTTACCAACTCTTTAATTTTTTCCCATACATCACCGCCACCGATAAAATACAATTCTACATTTTCAAGACCATAGGCAGGCTTCATGGCGTGTATAAGTTCTTCTGCCCCTCTGTCCACATTGATGGCTCCTCCCTGCATCAGTATTATCTTTTTATCCTGGGGTAGTCCCCATTCCCTTCGGGTAATGCGGGGATTGCACTTATACCGGCGGGGAAGATTGCGAACTACTTTGGGGCGCTTACCGTATTCTTTCTCGTACAAATCTGCAATGGAATGATTGACGGTAATGACATTTTTCAGCCTGGGGAATATCATTTTCTCAATGGTGCGCCAGAAACCTCTTACAAAGGGCCTTTCCACAATTTCGGTGGAACCCAGGAAGTATTCATGAGAATCATACACCAGGGGAGTGAATTTTATGCCTGAAACCAGAAAATTGGGCAGCAGCGTATCCAGATCGTTGGATACATATAAATTACACCTTCTGAACAGAAGAAAGAAGAACAGCTTCAGGTTATATTCCGCGTAAAACATAAAACCTTTCTGAAATATCATTCTGAATCGAAAGGTTTTGAATGTAAAATGATCAATTGACAAACTCTTGGGTCGCTTTACACCCACCATAGTAACGCTGTACCCCAGGCGGGTAAGGAAATTACAAACTTTCAAAACACGCTGGTCGGTGGCCAGGTCATTGGTAACCGAAACACAAGCTCTCTTCACAATTGGGTTGCTTTTGCCTATAAAGTGGATTTTTACTAAGATGGTTTACGCAAATTATACCTTTAAGGATACATCTTTTTTTGCTTCTTCAGGTGATTTGTAGCGTGATATCCTGATATTCAGATAAGCAAAAAGTATGGTCATGAAGGGGCTGATGATATTGAAAAAGCAATAGGGTAGAAAAACCAGGGTGGGTACACCAAGCACGGAAGCCTGCGTCGCGCCGCATGTATTCCATGGCACCAGAACGGAAGTAACGGTGCCGCTGTCTTCCAGGGTACGGCTCAGGTTCTGGGGTTTGAGCAATCTTTCGCGATAGGTATCAGCAAACATTCGGCCGGGAACAACAATGCTCAGGTACTGGTCACTGGCGGTAACGTTGAAGAATATACATGTGCCGGCGGTGGATGCCACCAGCGAACCGGTGTTGTGGGCCAGTTTGATAACCGATTCGGTAATCCGGTGAAGCAAACCGCTGGATTCCATTACCCCTCCGAATATCATGGCGCAGATGATCAACCATACCGTATTGAGCATTCCTCTCATACCCCCGGTTTCAAGCAAACTGTTAACCATTTCGTGATTGGTGTTCACACTGATGTCAGCATACATGGATTTCATGATGGCAATGTAGGCTGCCACATGAAATCTGTCATCCATCCCACTAACCTGTTGAATGATTTGCGGCTGAAATATCAATGCCGATACAGCCCCGGCAAGGGTTCCGAAAAATAAGGCAGGCAAAGCAGGAACTTTTCTTATGATAAGAAAGATAACCAAAGCAGGCACGATAAACAAAAACGGGCTGATGTTGAATGTGCCGGAAATAGCATCCAGCACAGGAGTGATGTCGCTGTATACGTTTCCGCTATAGGTTCTTAGCCCCATGATAAGAAAAATGATCAGGGCGATAGAAATAGAGGGAATGGTGGTCCAGGCCATGTATTTGATGTGGGTAAAAAGGTCGGTTCCTGCCATGGCCGGGGCCAGGTTGGTAGTATCGCTCAGGGGAGACATCTTGTCGCCAAAATAAGCACCCGAAATGATAGCACCCCCTATTACACCATCGGGCATGCCCAGTGCCCTGCCAATACCCAGTAAAGCTACTCCCAGGGTCGCTACTGTTGACCAGGAACTGCCTGTGGCAAGAGAAACCACAGCGCTTACTATACAGGCGGCAACAAGGAAGATGGTGGGGTTCAGGATCTGCAAACCATAATAAATCATGGCAGGAACAATTCCTCCCAACAGCCAGGTGCCTGCCAGTGACCCTATCAGCAAAAGAATCAGGATGGCTGTCATGGCAGAACCGATACTCTTTACGATTCCTGCCCTTAAATCAGTCCATCGGTGACCCAGCCTTATGGCTACTACCGAGGCCACAGCAGCCGAAAGGATCAGAACAATCTGATTGGACCCCAATAAAGAATCATCACCAAAAATGAAAACATTAATGGATATAAGAGAGGTGAGAAATATTACAGGAACAAGTGCAAGAAATAAAGTGGGACGACGAGTGGTTTGGGTCATGGGGTTACTGTGTAATTGCTTGTAATATTTTAGTTAAGGGCCGTAAAGTAAAAGTATTTTTTTTACTCCACAAAAATTATTTGCCGCACCCCTTGAGAAACTTTTTGTGATGCTTCATCTTTCGTCTTGATACATTGATTGGATTGAGCAGACTGCAATGTCAATTCTGCTTCCTTATTTATAATCCTTCCAAATGGTTTTATATGTAATTTTGCACCTATGATAATAATTGATGACACCCTGATTTCCGACGAAATCTATACCGAATGCTTTGTTTGCGATCTTCCCGTTTGCCATGGTGGCTGCTGTGTGCATGGAGATGCAGGAGCCCCTCTGGAGAAGAGTGAAACAATCATTCTTAAGGAAATATACCCTTTGGTAAAACCGTACATGCGCACTGTCGGCATTGACACCATTGATAAATCAGGAACTTTTGCACAGGATATTGACAGCGAATTTACCACACCCCTTGTAAACAAACAGGAGTGTGCATATGTGTTTTTTGACGGGAACAATGTAGCCAAATGTGCCATCGAAAAAGCCTGGGAAGAAAAGAAGATTGATTTTAAAAAGCCCGTCTCATGCCATTTATATCCCATTCGCATTACCAAATATTCCAATTACGATGCAGTAAATTATCATCGCTGGCCTATTTGCGATTGCGCCAGAAAAAATGGTAAAAAGCTGAATGTACGTATTTATGAATTTCTGCGAGAGTCGCTGACACGCAAGTACGGAGAGGACTGGTATGAGCAGCTGGATGCTTACGTCAAAATGACTCTCGGCGATAAATAATACTTTACATAGCCACCCTGAAGCCACCCATAAGAGTTGCCAGTACAACTGAAATTATCAGCCTGACGGCGAAAATGATGATGATAGAAGTAATGGTAAAGCCCATTTGCTTGTGTGCCGGAACCCTTATGATACTGGCCGTTCCCTTGAAGAAAAGAAACAACATGTAAACCAGAGCTGCCAGGTTAATAATTTGCAAAGCCGGGTGAAGTGAAGATACTATCGACCCAAGATAAACCGGAGTATAAGAAAAGGCAATCAGGGCTACGGTTTCATCCAGCGAACTGACTCCCTCAAACCGCGGTGCCATGGCTGCAATCATCCATGCACTCAGCAGGACTGCGGCTGCTGTGCCTGCAAAAGTGATGAAAAACATCTGGTTAGGACTCAGGAGGGTTTCCTGTAACTGATTTCCCAGAAAGAAAATCATTGCCAGGCTGCTGGCAAAAATCAAAGGCACAAGAAAATACCCGAAAATCTGCTGCCAGCTGTAGCCGGCTTCCTTTATCATGCTCCATCCTTTGTCAGGACTGGCCAGAAGAGTGCGTACGATGAGAAAAAGATGATGGATATCCACGATGGAACGGATTATTGTTTTTACGGCTGCAAAAATACAATTAATAAACGGGGTTTGGGCTGATTTTTCTTAACTACCCGGATAGGACAAAGCAAAAACCTGTATCTTTATTTGGTCAATCAGGAAAATATGAACTGGGAAAGCCATGTTAAGAATTTTGAAATGTATCTGCAGCTGGAGAAGTCATTATCCTCCAACAGTATAGAGGCTTATTTGCGCGACTTGTGCAGGCTTAGTGAGTATCTTGAACTAAAAGGGCTTTCGCGCGAAGTTAGTATGGTGTCTCATCAGATTCTTTCGGAATTTATTCTGTGGATTGCGCAACTGGGATTGTCAGCCCGTTCTCAGGCTCGCATGATATCAGGAATCAGGGCCTTCTTTAAATTCCTGATTCTGGAAGATATAATCAGCAAGAATCCCGCAGCTTTGTTGTCGCTCCCACGCCTGGGGCGTAAGCTTCCACAGGTGCTTTCTTTGGAGGAAATTGACTCCATGATAGCTGCCATTGATTTGAGCCAGGCGCAGGGGCAACGCAACCGCACCATCATTGAAGTACTTTATGGTAGCGGGCTGAGGGTTTCTGAGGCCGTTG
>SLPR01000274.1 GCA_007131895.1 Bacteroidales bacterium
CGGTAAGAATGCTATCGGCTTTCTGTTCTGCCTGTTCGCGCGTTCTGGTTGTCTCAGGGGTAGCAGTTCTGGTTCCCCGGTGAGAAATCAAAATGTGCGATGCCTGCATAGAATCAGGACGGAACTGTACATCGGTAAGCATGGATACAACATAAGCATTGTTATCAATATAGGGGCCATGGACGGTGCCAACTTCTGCTTCAAACATCAACTCGTCAATTTCAGGAGAGAGCTGTTCCCTGTTTAGAAATGCAGGGTTGAATCGGGCATCTGAGTTGGCATTGATGAAGTTCTCTATGTTTTCACTGCGAACCATCTCTTCTTTGAGACGTTCCGTTTGTTGTCTTATGATTTCGCGATCCTGATCTGAGGGGAAGATGGGAAAAACCACATATTCAAGGTCACGCGATTTTTCTCTTTTAAATTCATGCTTACGCTCATTATACACGTTGCGCAAATCGCGGTCAGATACTTTCACCAGGGTGTCATCTATTTCGTTGAAACGTTTTACGATCAGTTTGATATCTGCTGTAGCATTTCTTTCGCGGTAATCTTTTTTAGCCAATACCTCAGGTACATAAAAACCTTTTCTGATTAGCGTATGATATTTGGTTTCTTTGCGCTGCTCCCTTATATAATCTTCCAGCATAAACCATTGGTTCTGCATGGAGGGGTCCATTTGGTTGAGGTTCTGGATAAATTCAATTACCGACTGTGGGTCAAAAGTACCGTCAACAGGGTTGGTAAAACTTTGCAAAATAGCGGGGTGAGGGTCTCTACCGATGATCAGCTCGGTTAATTCGTCAGCAGAAATTTTGATTCCCAGCTGTTCAAATTCACGTTCCAATAAAACCTCACGTACCAATTGGTCCCAAACCTGCTGTCTTAGCTGAAAGTTTTCCCTTGGATCGGGTGTTTGCCTTCCGGTTTGGTTGCGCCAGTTATCAACCGCCTGGGCAACTCTTGATTCAAATTCGGGATAAACTATTTTTGTGCGGCCAATCTGACCTACTTCGAGGGTTTGCGCTCCTGTTGGGCCATGGCCCAGAAAATCACCCAGCACAAAAGCCGCAAGGGCAATACCTATAACAGCAATGAGCAATCCGGAATAACTTCTTATTTTTCCAATAACAGCCATAATTTTTATCTATTCTTTTGTTCTGATTTACTTGTTTTAAATTGAACTGCAAATGTATAACAATTTTTAAAACCAATGTTTGTGGCTTAAAATTATTTGTTGTGAATTGATGATTGTGTAAAAATCAATGAAGAGCATCGATAATTTCACTGCATGTTTAGTCTTCTGTAATTTTTAGTTGTACCTGCTCAACCCTTTTTTCGCTCACCTGTATTACTTTTAAAGTGTAACCTTTGATGGAAATTTCCTCGTCTTTGGCAGGGATGCTCTCGTGCTGGTTGATAATCAGTCCCCCAAGTGTTTCATATTCTTCGGATTCAGGCAGGTGAAAATTGTATTTATCATTGAGGTAATCAATCTCAAGGCGTGCAGAAAAGATAAATTCATCTGTACTTAATTGTTTTTCAATAAAATCATCAGTGTCGTATTCATCATCTATTTCGCCAAATATCTCTTCCATAATATCTTCAATAGTAATCAACCCTGCGGTTCCTCCGAATTCGTCTACCACCACTGCAATACTTCTTCGCTGCTGAATAAAGCTTTTAAGCAGCTTATTTACGTGCATGGTTTCTGGTACAAGCATTACCGGTCTGATGATACTTTTTATATCTTTAGGTTTTTTAAAAAAATCAAAAGCATGCACATAGCCCACCACATTGTCTATGCTTTTCCTGAAAATTAAAATTTTTGACAGACCTTTTTCTGAAAACTTGTCCCGGAAGCATTGAAGAGATTCTTTTTCGTCAAGGGCAATAACTTCCGTTCGGGGTATCATACTCTCCCGTAGTTTAATATCCGGAAAATCAATGGCATTGCGAAAAATCTGCATTTCAATACTCTCTTTGTTTGTATTTCCGGGGTTGTTATCGCCAAATTCATGCAGGAAGTTTTCAATGTCTACACTGTCAAAAGTTTTGGGAGCATTCGCCAGTTTTATATTAAAGATCTTCTGGAGGATAAATTCGGATAGTCCCAGTGTGATAAATACTATAGGGTAAAGAAGGTAATATATAATGTATACAGGGATGGCAAAAAAGTTGAGTATCTTATTGGGGTTAATGCGGAAAAGCGTTTTGGGCAGAAACTCAGCAAACAATAAAATAACGATGGCAGAAATGATGGTTTGTGCCAGCAGGATCACAAAGTCACTTTGCAGGGCGGCAGGTAAAACACCTTCAAGAAAAGATCTTAATACGATGGCGATAAAAATACCATATATTACAAGAGCTATGTTGTTGCCCACCAGCATGGTGGAAATAAAGCCCGAGTCGGAGTTGGTGAATTTCGACAGTATTCTGGCTGAAAAACCGCCTGTTTTTTTCTCTACCTCTACTTTTAGTTTGTTGGCTGTTATATAGGCTATTTCCATGCCTGAAAAGAAGGCAGAAAACAAAATGCTGACAATAATTATCGTCAAGATGTCCACTTATAGGTTTTGTTGGTTTAGTGCAAAGATAATAGAAAATGACAATATTTAATCTGATTCCCAGATGAGAAGTTTATTCTTCGGGCACTGATAAAGTATCCGTATCGGATTGTTCCTCGCTGGTATCTACATAAAAAGTACCCCGTGGATTTTTGATAACCCATGATGTAAACCTGTCATCAGATTCAAACCCGTCTCCGAAGAGAACTTCATCTTCAGTGGTAATTTTCACAAATTTTTCAGTGGATATAATTTCATTCTTCTGATCCCAAATCAATTGTTCAGTATTGAGTTTCTCATTGTTTTCGATATTCTCAACCACAACATCATTTCTTGCATCAATTAGCTGGTCATCGTCGTATTGAATGGCATATTTAGCAGAAATACGGGAAGTTTCATTCATGAGGGAATCAAAAAAAATCATCAGGAAACCCTGTGGGAGTTCCATATAAGATTTTTCACCTTCATAGCGCTTCATTATTGGGGCCTCCATGGTCATTTGCACCTGAGCATGAGTGCTGTATACAATGCGTAAGTTTCTGGCTGTTTCTACGGGCAGGTTGTCCTCACTTGTTATAGATTCTATCGTTTTAAGATCAGGCTGACATGAAACAAGCATTGCCAGTCCTGTAAGGATGGCAATGCTTGTTGTCAATTGTTTGAATATTGAGGGGAACATGATTATCTTGACCTGACGCGTGTGGTTTCGTTAATCCAGCATTCAACTCTGTAGGTATCACCGTCATCCAGTCCGTGGAAGAAGGTAACCTCCCTGCTGGGGAAATGCTGTCTGTAAGCATTGATCAATTGGGTAGCTCTTTCCTGTACCAATGGATCCTTGTCTATATTGCGGGCATGTTCAAATTTATCTACCGCAGCCCAGTATACAACAGATTTGGTAAGGTCATTGTCTCCACATTGGCTGGCCGATGCGGCATACATCTCACCAATAAGAATGTAGGGTCTGCCATTGTTGGGGTCTTTGGAGGCTGCGCGCAGAGCGTAGGTTCTTGCCTGCGGGAACTGGCGCAATTGCCTGTATGTTATATCTGCCATCAACAAAAGGGCAGTAAATTTATCCTCATCTTTCTTATATAAATTTACAGCCTCTTCAAAATACCTGAGTGCTTCGTTGAAATTTTGAGCATCTCTTTCCATGCGGCCCATCAGAAATGCAGATTGAGCTGTGGGTTTCAGCCTGTGCAGATTCAGAGTAGCCCTGTAAAAAAGTTCTGTGTCCGTACAACCCTGTTTGTTAAGCATCGATGTTACTTTCTCAAGCAATTCAATGTTTTCGGGATTGCTCTCAAAACGTGGTCCGTATAAGGAGATAATGTTCTCGCAGGTAGCAAACGGTTCGAACATAGACTCTATGTTTGCTTTTGCCGGTTCATAAAATCTCTTATCTCCCGGGTTATGTTCAAGATTGTAATCAACAATATTTATGAGATTGTCATAAGTTTCAAGAACTTCTTCCTCATCCCTGACGCCAGCTTCCACAAGCCTGATAAGCATCTGCATGTGTATGATCAGAACATCTGCCTGAGAAGCTTCGCCTTCAATCTCTATGGAGCGGGAGGTCAGTTCAAAAACTTCCTGCACATTATTGGGGCGCATCTGGTAAAGGTCACTTGCTTTGCGTCCCAGAACAAATCCTTCACGTCCGAAGAATTCAATTCTTTTGTCATGCAGTAACATCAGGGTATCTACCCAGGCGTCTCTTTTGATAGGATCGGTTTCTTCAGAATATTTCATTTTTACAAGGTGTACTCCCCTGATAAAAGTATTCTCACTGGCCTGGGGGCAGTTAAAAAACACTTCTCTCCAGGGTTCAAAGGCAAGCTTTCTGTTCCCCTGGTTCCAGTATTCCTGGTAAAGGGAAATGTTTCTTACACACTGAATGCTGTCTTCAGGTGTTTCGCCATAACGGGGAGGTGTGTTCTTATTGTTAAGGCTGGCATCTGCAAGGTAATTGTTAGCTTCATTAAGTGAATGAGCTTCCATGTGCATGTCGGATGTTGCACTTACTTTTGCAGAGAGGCTGCAAGCCAGAAAAAGGCTTAGCATAATAACTGCTGAA
>SLPR01000137.1 GCA_007131895.1 Bacteroidales bacterium
GCCAAGTCCACACGCAATATCTTTCCGGTAATTGACAAGGATAACAACTTCCTGGGGATCGTGCCCCTGGATGAAGTGAGGGAAATCATGTTTGAAAGGGATAAATACGACAAGTTGAAAGTACGTGAATTGATGATTATCCCTCCCAAAAAAGTAGACTTGCATGATAGCATGGATACTGTAATGAAAAAATTTCGTGATACCGGATTGTGGAATTTGCCTGTGGTGGAAGAGGGCAAATATATGGGATTTGTTTCCCGCTCCAATGTGTTTAATGTATACCGTAAGATGTTGATAGAATTTTCTGAAGAATAATGTTGGTGTTAAAAGCCTTGTTTTAAGTGAACAAACAGACCAAAAGAGTTTTTCCCGAAACTATTATCTAGTGTTTTACAATTGAGTTTGGCCCGTATTTTGTCAAAGCTCTGTTTCAATTTAAGAATTTTGTATTTTTGTAGTGACACTCATCAGAAAATAATAATAACCCAAATCCATACCCATGAACACTCCGTTTAAATTAGCTGGTTTTACAATGCTTTTTGCGCTTGTTTTATTTTTCACATCCTGTGATGATGGAAAGGTGAACTTTTTTTCCGTGGATGAAGATATTGCCCTGGGGCAGGAAATTACAGAAGAAATACTGAATAATCCTCAGGATTACCCCGTACTTGACAGAAACCAACATCCCGGAGCGTATGCATATATGGAGCGAATGAGGGATGAAATACTTGCTTCCAGTGATATCCGTCACAAAAATCGTTTCGACTGGAATGTGTATATTATTGATCAGGACGTGTTTAATGCATTTGCCCTTCCTGGAGGAAATACATTTTATTATTCAGGACTGATAAAGTTTCTTGATGATGAAGCTTCTCTGGCCGGAGTTATGGCGCATGAAATTGCCCACTCCGATCGCCGCCATTCCACCAACAGGCTCACCAAGATTTATGGTTTTCAAATCGTTGCCTCATTACTTCTTGGCAACAACCCTGGTCTTGTGCAGCAAATAGTAGCTGATCTGGCGCTCACAACCACCGCTTTGTCTTTTAGCAGGGAAGATGAGTTTGAAGCTGATGAATATGCGGTGAGATATCTCTACCCCACCCAAACCGACTCCAGGGGGGTAGCCTATTTCTTTGAGAAAATCGATGCAGAGCCCAGCCCGGGCTGGATGGTGTATTTTAGCACACACCCACCCAATGACGCGCGTATTGAGGCTATATATGAAAAGCACCAGGAGCTTGGTGGCAAAGAAGGAAACCTCTTTCAGGAAAGATATCAGGCATTTAAAAACAGCCTTCCTTAAGGAGTTAACAACAGCTTTGTAAGGTATTTTTCTTTAAAATTCAACCTGGCCGGAAAATGGTCGGGTTTTTTTATGAAAAATTGCCGTTTAGATGAATCCATGTAAATTTCTCACAAAATAAATTATTTCTCTGCCGCAGACCAGTTAATGAATATTTGCCGAAAGGGCAGATGATAGGGCTTTTGAGGATTGTAAAATTATTTCCTTATTTTCGGCACCGGAAAACAAATAATAAACCCTAATTTACATTCCCGATGGCCAGGTATTCACCTTTTTTATCATTGCTTATTGCAATAGTTTTCTCTTGTTCACTCTCTGCGCAGGAGAAAAGATCTCTCTCTCATGACGACTATGACAAATGGGAAAATATTTCCGGAGTAGAAGTTGCTCCGGATGGAAACCATCTCTTGTACTTGCTCAACCCTCAGCGTCAGGATGGAAACCTTATCATCACCAGCACTGATGGAAGCGTGGAGCGAAGGTTTCCACGGGGCAGTAAAGCAGCTTTTTCTCAGGATGGCAGTTTTATGGTTTTCCATTTAGAACCTCAGCGGGATTTGGTAAGACAAGCCAAGGCAGATAAGAAAAAAAAGGAAGAAATGCCCAAAGATTCATTGGGGATTTTTATGCTTTCCTCACGGGAACTCATTACTTACAAAGATGTTATTTCTTTCCAGTTGCCCAAAGAACCTTCATCATGGTTGGCTTTTACACTGGATTATAATCGGATTAATGAGAAGATAAAAGAGGAGGCAGAAACAGCTCCTGCAGATACTATTCCCGAACCATTGAGAGTAAAAGAGCCGGATGAGGAAGAAAAAGAACCCAAAACCAGAGAGATCAAGAAATTGATCATCAAGAATCCGGTGGACGGAATCACCCATATTTATGATGAAGTTGAGCATTACCGGATTTCCGAAAATGGAGCTTCTGTATTTTTTTTGCAGGAAGCCAAAAATGCAGACGATACCCTGGAAGTAAAAAAACTTTTCGTCTTCCATACATCAGATCAGTCGCTGCACTTGCTGGATTCAGCTGCCGGAGATTTTAAACAATTGAATGTGAGCAAAAACGGGGAAGTTTTTGCCTGGCTGTTTTCTGCCGATACCACCGATGTGAAGGTGTATGACCTGTTTGTACATCAGACAGGCAGGCGGGCCCGTACCCAAAGTGTTACCATGGCCACAGAGAATATGCCTGAAGGTTTTGCTGTAAGCGAACATCGCAGGCCGGAATTTTCAGATGACAATTCAAGGGTGTTTCTGGGATTGGCCCCCAGGCCCGAAGAAGAACCCAAAGACACTTTGCTGGATGAAGAAAAATACAGCCTGGATATCTGGCACTGGCAGGATCCCTTGCTGCAAAGCCAGCAAAAAGTGAATGCCCGAAATGACAGGCAGCGCAACTACGAAGCAGTCTTCCATTTGCGCAAGGGCAACCTGGTTACGCTGGCTTCTGAAGAATTGCCTGTCATTACCAAAGACAGATATGGCAATGCTGCCTATGTAATGGGGATTTCCAACAACCCATACCAGCGCGAAAGCTCCTGGCTGGGGAGTGCTCCCCGCGACATTTACGTGGTGAATGTTAATGATGGTAAGCGTGAAAAAATTGTGGAGAGAAAAGAAGCCAATGTCCATTTTTCATTGCACGGAAATTATGTCTTGTACTATTTGCCTGAAGACCAAAACTGGTATGCTTATTCCATAAAAGATGCGACCGCCCGCAATCTTACCGCAGAAATCCTGACCCCTTTCTATAATGAACAGAACGATTTGCCCAATTTTGCAAGGCCTTATGGTATAGCGGGTTGGGGAAAAGATGATGCATTTGTATTGATTTATGACCGTTTTGATATCTGGAAATTTGATCCCAGAGGCAAAAATGACGCCCAAAACATCACTGCAGGTTATGGCCGGGGCAATAGTATACGTTTTCGTTACCAGAACCTGGATCGCGAAGAGTTTCACATCCCCGAAGATAAAATCTGGCTCAGTGCTTTCCATGAAAACAGTATGCAAGATGGCTATTACAGTCTTGATATGAAGAACGGCAGGCTTGAAAGGCTCATGGCGGAAGATGCTGCTTTTTTGCAACTGCAAAAAGCAAAAGATGAAGATTTGTTTGTATGGCGTCGCAGCACCTTTACCGAGTTTGCCGATGTTTATACCAGTAACACTGACTTTACGGATATAAAGAAAATTTCTTCGGCCAATCCCTGGCAGGAGGAGTATTGGTGGGGAAGTGTTGAACTGGTGGAATGGCAGGACTTTAACAATGATACTTTGCAGGGATTGCTGTATCTGCCCGAAGATTTTGATCCCCAAAAGAAATATCCGATGATCGTCTATTTTTACGAGCGTTCGTCACAGAACCTCCACAGGCACAATATCCCCTCACCCAGCCGCTCCATTATCAATCCTGCCTTTTGCACCAGCAACGGATATGTAGTATTTGTTCCTGATATCCCCTATAAGATTGGATATCCCGGGCAGAGCGCCTATAATGCCATTGTAAGCGGAACACAATCCATGCTGGAGAGATACCCGTTTATCAATCGCGACCGCATGGGGTTGCAGGGACAAAGCTGGGGTGGATACCAGATTGCCTACCTGATTACCAAAACAAATATGTTCAGGGCTGCTATGGCGGGAGCACCCGTTAGCAATATGATAAGTGCTTACGGAGGAATTCGTTGGGCCTCAGGTATGAGCCGGCAATTTCAGTATGAACAAACCCAAAGCCGGATAGGGGGTACCTTGTGGGAAAAGCCGTTTCATTACATCGAAAACTCACCTATATTTTTTGCTCCCGATATCGAAACTCCTTTGCTGATGATGCACAACGACGATGATGGCGCCGTGCCATGGTACCAGGGAATCGAATTGTTTACCGCCATGCGCAGGCTCGACAAGCCTGTCTGGATGCTGGTTTACAACAAAGAGGGCCACAACCTGATGCAGTGGCCTGCAAGGATGGACCTTTCCGTGCGCATGTACCAGTTTTTCGACCACTATCTTAAAGACCAACCTGCTCCACGCTGGATGAAGGAGGGGATACCCTATATTGAGAAACACACCACTCATGGATATGAACTTATGCAGGAGTTAGATTAGTGGTCTGGGTGCCGGCAAAGTATCCTTGTGTTAAGGTTCTCTTTATCTGGGAATGTTGATATAATACCGGAATTGGATTTGGAAACCTGCAGTTAATGTTGTGTTAGCTTGAATTCCCTTTTTTGCCCCGGGCAAATTGATTGTTAGGGATTTTTGAAAAACAAGATCATAAATTTATGATTATTTTTGCCGGCTGAAAGGATGGTTACTCCTCCTGCTTGA
>SLPR01000202.1 GCA_007131895.1 Bacteroidales bacterium
CTTACAGGTTTCTCCAGTGGTTTGCTAAATGTTGGGAAACTTGAAAACCGGGGTCTTGAGTTCGAAGTCACTTCCCGCAACTATACCGGGGATTTTATCTGGAATACTGATTTCAATATTTCCTTCAATCGCAACAAAGTAATCGATGTTGTAGGACAGGAAATTATCGGAGGCAGCGTTGCCGGCAGAGGCGACGTAAGTTATTCCAGGGAAGGTGAACCACTCGGGTTATTCTATGGATATATTGCCGGTGGGGTTGATCCTGCTACCGGAATGATGTATTACATCAACAGAAATGGCGAAAGTGTTTTCAATCCAACACCCGAAGACAGGACAATCATTGGCGATCCCAATCCTGATTTTCTTTTTGGATTGTCCAACAGTTTTGCCTACCGCAATTTTGATCTGTCAGTATTCCTTCAGGGTTCTTATGGCAATGATATTTTCAATGCAACACGCATTGAAACCGAAGGTATGATTGATGCCAAGAATCAAAGCCGAAGTGTCCTCGACCGCTGGAGAACCCCGGGACAGGAGACTGATATTCCCCGGGTTGTAGCTGACAATACTGACAATTCTATCATCTCAACCCGTTTTGTGGAGGATGGTTCCTATATGCGTGTTAAAGCCATTACCCTTGGTTATGAGCTGCCATCAGCGCTGTTGCAACGAATGAATCTCAGGAGTGTCAGGTTCCATGTTTCCGCTGAAAACCTGTTTACCTTCACTAATTATTCAGGTTATGACCCTGAAGTCAATGCGTTTGGAACCAGCAATATAGCTCTTGGAATTGATTATGGTACCTATCCTCATACCCGTAATCTGATCTTTGGAGTAAATGTTTCTTTCTGATGCAAGAATACAAGTTTTAAAACCCTCAAAATACACTATTATGTATAAAAAAAATATATTCCGATTTATTGTTTCAGGAATGTTGATGTTTTTCCTGGTTTCCTGTGAAGACTTCCTGGATCTGAAACCTATCTCTGAAGCTACCACTGCCAATGCCTACAGCACTGCCAGTGATGCTGAAGCCGCGCTTACAGGTGCTTATGATTCCTTTCAGTCTGAATATTACATCTGGGACAATATTATTTTCAATGATGTGATCTCCGATAACTATTATGCCGGTGGAGATAATCCTGAAATATTTGCCGTTGCAGACCTGAATTTTTCACCCACCAACGGCAGATTATTCAACAACTGGTCGCAGCTTTATAATGCCATTGCCAAGACCAATATTGTACTTGAAAAAGTGCCTGAGATTACCGATCCCAGATTGGACGTAAACAACCGCAGAGAACAGATCCTGGGGGAGGCTGCATTTCTTCGTGCATACCATTATTACCAGCTGGTAAAAATGTGGGGTGATGTGCCGCTGGTAACCAGTCCCATTTCATCTCTTGATCCATCGGAGACTCACCTGCCCCGAAATACAGTGGATGAGGTTTATCAGCAAATCATCAGCGATCTAGAATTTGCCCTTGAAAGGCTTCCTGATACATACAGCAACAGCGCAAATGTAAACAAAGCCAGGGCTACTGCCGGTGCCGCAAATGCACTCATGGCAACCATTTATGCACAAAAACCTGACAGGGATTATGCAATGGTATTACAATACAGCACCAGGGTTGAAGAAAGCCAGGCCAATTATACTTTGTTGCCCAACTTTGCTCATCTGTTCGATGGCAATCATTACAACAATGCCGAGTCAATAATGGAAGTGCAGTATACCGGCGATACTGAAGCCAACTGGGGCCCTCAATTGCTTTTGCCACCTTCTCTGTCGGGTGATACATGGAGGAAGTTTGTGGTTCCTTCGGTTGATCTGGTGAATGCTTTTGATGCTGAAGGAGATGTTATTCGAAAAAATGCGAGTATCATGTGGGAGACTGCTCCCTGGGCAGATGAGTTCTGGCACAACGAAGTAGGCAGTACCATTCCGTTTGCATTCAAATGGAAAAGTGCCAATGGTTGGGCCAGTACCAACCGGCAGTATATCTTCCGACTGGCAGATATCGTGCTGCTGAAAGCTGAGGCTCTGAATGAACTTGGTCAGGTTGAACAGGCAAGGGTTGAGCTAAACAGGATCAGAACAAGGGTCAATCTGCCCCCAACTCCTGCCACCAACCAGCAGGAAATGAGGATGGCGATTCTCAACGAGCGCAGGCTTGAACTGTGCCAGGAAGCCAGAAGATGGGATGACCTCAGGCGGATGGGTATGGCAGTGGAAGTAATGAATAATCTGAACGAAATCGATCTGCGAACCAATACCGTTGTGAATTTTGATATGGCTGAATACAAAAAGATCCTGCCCATTCCGCAACAGGAAAGAAACCGAAATCCCAATCTTTCGCAGAATCCCGGGTACAATTAAAACAGGTAGTATTTGCCTGTTACATGCAAAATAATTGAATGTAAAATGAAAAACAAAGCCTTCTATATTCTTATTGCTTTTCTGGTAATTGTTCTGGTTGGTTGCTCAGAAGATGAACCCGTTTATTTGCCGCCGGATCCCCCTATGGATAGTGTGGGAGAAGCAGCAGTGTGGGTTACGTCTGGCAATCGAAACCGACTATTGAATCAGGAATCTGATATTATCATTTATGAAGGAGAGGAAACGGATCTTCCCCATATTACTGTTGAATTTGACGATCTTTTGCAGGAAATGGAAGGCTTCGGAGCAGCTTTAACAGGCTCATCGGCATGGCTCATCAACAGGCAAATGAGCAATGCTCAGGGACAACAATTGCTGATCGACTTGTTTCACCCTGAAAATGGTATAGGTATCAGTTACCTGCGATTGCCCATGGGGTCTTCTGATTTTTCTCTGTCCAATTATACTTACAACGATTTGCCTCCCGGGCAGAGCGATCCGGAACTTGAGCTTTTTTCCATTGCTCCGGACAGACAGGATATTATCCCGGTGCTTAAGCGAATCATTGAGATCAATCCCGGAATAAAAATCATGGGAAGCCCCTGGAGTGCACCTGCCTGGATGAAAACCAGCGGCTCGCTCATGGGGGGTAGCTTAAAGCAGGAATGGTACGATACCTATGCGCTTTACTTTGTTAAGTTTATCAATGCGTATGCTGATGAAGGGATTTCCATTGACGCCATAACTGTTCAGAACGAACCCCTTCATGAAACCTCAGGCTATCCATCTTTGCGCATGGAAGCTGATGAGCAGAATGTATTCATAAGAGATCATCTTGGGCCATTATTCAATCAGCAGAATATCAGCACCAAAATCATCGTGTATGATCACAATTGGGACCGCCCGGATTATCCTGTTTTGATATTGGATGATCCTATAACCCGCAATTATGTAGCAGGTTCAGCTTTTCATGCCTATGCCGGTAATGTTTCAGCAATGTCGCAGGTACATGCATTGCATCCTGATAAAGGGCTTTATTTTACGGAAATTTCCGGGGGAGGCTGGGCTACCGATTTTTCTGATAACCTCAAGTGGAAAATGTCCAACATTTTCATTGGTACGGCCAATAACTGGTCGAAAAACGCACTGCTATGGAATCTTGCGCTGGACCAGAATGATGGACCTACCAACGGGGGGTGTCAAAACTGCCGCGGAGTGGTAACCATAGTGCCGGGTGGGAATGTTGTGAAAAATGAAGAATTCTATGCCATGGCTCATATGTCAAAATTTGTAAAGCCAGGAGCCCATCGGGCAGTTTCTTCAGGTTTTGCATCTTCGGATAACCTTGAAAGTGTAGCATTTCTTAACCCTGATGGTACAAGAGTTCTGGTAGTTCTCAATAACCATAACAGTCAAAAAACCTTTGCTGTGAAGTTTGATGATTTAATGTTTGAATACAGACTGGAAGGCAATGCGGTTGCAACTATCATTTGGTAACAAAAAACATATAATCAATTATTAATTAAATCCTTTACAATCAACTCTTAATTCTTTTTTTTCTTAACCCCGGGCTGTTGTGATTTCCTAAAACTTTCGCAATTGTCCCATCAAAACTTAACCACATATGAAACTTAAAAACAACACAACAATTCTAATTGCAATATTCGCAATGTTTTTGTGGTCTTGCAGTGAAAAAGACAACATCGATCCTGTTGGCGAATGGGAATTATTTGGCCCGGAGCTGACTTCCCCGGCCAACGATGCTTCCATTGACCTGGATCAGGACAACCCGCTCAACGAACTGGAGTTCAGCTGGGCACCTGCTGTATCGGAAGCTGATTATCAGATTACCTATTCGCTGGTGCTTGATACTCCTGAATCTACCAATTTCGAAAATCCTGTTTTTGAAATCAGTTCAGGCGAAAATGGTGCTGCCACAACCGTATCCATTACTCACCAGGTAATTGACCAGGCCCTTTCGGCTGCAGGTTTTGAGGCCGGTGAATCTGCTGAACTTATCTGGGGAGTGATTGCAAAATCCATGGACAAAGAGGCCGTTTCAACACGCAACATTACATTTGTTAGGTTCGCTGATGAAACACTTCCTGTCTCTCTCTACCTTTCGGGAGATGCCACTGAGGCGGGCACAGCCGTTGCTGACGCAATTTCCATGCGTGCTTTACAGGATGCCGAAGGAAATCTTTCCAATGTATTTGAAATTTATACTTCGTTTGATGCTGCAGGCACATTTACCCTGTTAAC
>SLPR01000521.1 GCA_007131895.1 Bacteroidales bacterium
AAGGGTAAGTGCCTGGCGCGAACAAGTTCTCAGGGATCTTGAAATAAGTATCAACAGGCAACTATTGGGAGAAGACAACATGAGGATACTTCCTACTGAAGAATCTGCAAGAGAAAACAGGATAAAAGGAGAGCTGGGCTTTGGTTTGTTTCACCGCAACAGAAAGATTCTACTGATAGATAACCAGGGAGAGCGTTTTGCCAGCGTTGAAGAACTTCCCGCATCCATGGAGCAGCACGTGCTATTCGTACCCATGAAAGTAGAAGCAGGGTTTTTGGTAATCCCGGTCACGATTGCGGGACGTGAGACAGAAATGTTCTTCGACGGTTCATCGCGACCGGCACTGGTTGTATTCCAAAATCGAACGTTTCGCCAAATTGTCTCCACCAGAGAGGCCCCGGAAAAACTTATGCACGTTACCATGCAAAATGAGTTTGTGGAACTGAAAGGATTTGCACCCGAAATCACCATGCTTTTTAA
This sequence comes from Bacteroidales bacterium, assembly GCA_007131895.1. Lineage (GTDB taxonomy): Bacteria > Bacteroidota > Bacteroidia > Bacteroidales > UBA7960 > SKVR01. Next base: position 481 of record SLPR01000521.1, read on the forward strand.
AGGAATGCCCCTGGCAGACTACAATGTTTATCATTCGGGCGAGCGGGCACCTTCAGGCATAAGAGGGAAAATTTCGCAGGCATTTTTCAGGGACTACATCATGATTTTTGATTACAAAAATGAACGATTCGGCATTGTTAACCCCGAGGATCTCATACACTAAACTCTTCAACTGATTACTTTTGTTTTCAATGTTCCTTCACTGAGGCGGGTTACAAGTTCGTCGCCTTCTTTTACATCAGTTGCTTTTTTCAGGCTTTTTCCATTATGCAGAGTTATGGAATAGCCCCTTTTGAGAACATTCAACGGATCCAGAAGTTCTCTCTTGGTTTGAAGGTTTTCAATCACAGTGTTTTCGCGGATAAAAAACTGCTTTGCCAGCGTAGAAAGCCTTGTTTCATGGCAATCAACATCACACTGTACTTTAAAAAGCAGCCTGGGGACAACCAACGACATTTTGAGGGCTTTGTCGCGCAGGTTATCTTTGTGAACCTGTTGCATTGCCCGCGTATCGCGCAACAAAGAGGAAGTAATGGAATCAAGCTTGTTCTTTTGGGAGGTAAGAAGATAAGCAGGAGTCCTTGCTGTGCTGTTGCTGAGATGGTCCAGGATATTATTCTGAAAAGCAAGCAGGCTAAGGGTTTTTGAGCGCATTGCCCGAGAAGCATTCTCAATACGTTGTTCGAAAGTTTTGAATCGTTCCACGATAAAATAGGCCACATCGGTAGGGGTGATTTTGTTGGACCATGCTACCATTTCTGCAATGGTTTCATTGGTTGCATGACCGATGCCTGTGATGACCGGCAAAGGGGAAGTGGCAATTTCTCTGGCAAGCTGATAGTCATCATAACAATTAAGACCTATATCACCACCCCCTCCCCTTATTATAGCAATCATATCAAACCTTTGTTTTGCTTTTCTGATAATGCGCAATTGAGAAATAATCCCTTCGGCTGCTTTGTCTCCCTGCAAGACGGATGGAAATAAGAAATGCCACCATGCATACTTTTGGGCCTGGCCGCTGAGAATTTTCAAAAAATCGCTGTACCCTTTGCTGGTTTCAACCGAAATAACGGCTATTCGTTTGGGCAAAAGAGGCATGGAAAGGGCTTTGTTAGTATTGAAAACCCCTTCTTTTTTCAGTTTTTCGATGTTCCGGGTTTTCTCCATGGCCATTTCGCCCAGGGTAAAAGCCAGCTCCACCTCCCATATTTGCAAAGACAAACCATAAACAGGATGAAAGCCCAAAGAGGCCCTGAAAAGAATTGACATCCCCTCCCGAAGAGGCTCACCAGCCGCAGCAGTAAACTGCCTGTTGATCATTTTATAGTCAGCAGCCCATATAACCGCCCGCATCTGAGCCTGAATAACGTTTCCAGACTTGTCCACCAATTCCGGATAACAATGTCCGCTGCGGGGGTAATAATTGAGTTTGGCTATTTCGGCTTTAATCCAGTAAGTTGAAGTGTAGCTGTGTTCAATAACAGACCTGATACTTTTCCCCAATTCGGTTAAAGTAAACACTTTCCGGGTACTTTCCATAAGATTTTAATTTCTTTCCAATTAATGAATCTACCATTTAAGGCGGGCAATGAGCTGCCTGAAGTCGTCGGATCTTACCGGTTTGGTTATGTAATCATCCATACCCTGCTCCATATATTTCTCGCGATCCCCCTGAAGTGCGTTGGCACTGAGCCCAACAACCGGAGGAAGGTCAGAATATTGTTCTTTCAGTTTTTTGGTTGCTGTTATTCCATCCATAACCGGCATCTGAATATCCATCAAAATGAGGTCAAAATTGCCGGGCTTATATTGCTTTAATGCTTCCTCACCATTATTTGCCAGTGCAATACGGTGCCCCATTGAAGTAAGAATAAGAGAAATTACCTTTTGATTCACCCCTTTGTCTTCGGTGAGCAATATGCGTAATCCTGTTTTTTTGGCAGCTTTGTTTTCGTCAGACAACTCATCAGGTTTTTTTACATCATTCACCTGTGCAGCAGCAAAGGTAAACCAGAAAGTACTGCCTTCTCCGGGTACACTATCAACATCAATTTCCCCGTTAAGCAATATGGCAAGTTCCTTACAGATAGACAATCCCAATCCCGACCCCTCAATATAAGTCTCACTGATTTCATGTATCTGCGAAAAAGGCTTGAACAAATTTGTTTTCATGGCGTCCGAAATTCCGGGCCCCTGGTCTGTTACCATAACCTTAAACAGCATCTGCCCATTGCCTTTAGAAGATACAGGCATGATTTCCATGGTCACATCGCCCTCTCTTGCATATTTTACAGCGTTGGAAATGAGATTGGAAATCACCTGGAAAATCCGATGCTTGTCGGCGTGTATATATTCGGGGAGGTTTTCCAGTCCTTTGGTAACGAACCTGGAGTTGTTTTTACTTATAGATTGAAATAGCTTTTCTGATTTGATGAAAAGCTCCCTGAATGAAAAATCCACAGGATTAAGCCTTATGCCACCCGCTTCTATTCTGGAATAATCCAAAACTTCATTGATTATATTGCGCAGGTTTTCTGATGAGAACTTTACCGTATCCAGAAAGTCTTTCTGGGTTTCGCTGAGCTTCGTTTGCTCAATAAGCTCAAGCATACCGTCAATCGCTGTTAAAGGGGTTCTGATTTCATGACTCATCTGAGCAAGGAAATTTTGCTTAAACCTTGCACTCTCATTGGCCACCAGTATCTCCTGTTTGAGCCTTTCACTGGTTTTTGACTCTGTTATGTCTCTGATAATCCCAATTACTTTGTTCTCAGCAACATTCAGCTCTGCTATGGAATGGATATATCTTAGCTGGCCGTCGCTTGCTCTTATTATCTGGTATGTAACATCATAAGGCTTACCGGTACGTTCATGTTGCTGCATTTCATTTTTGATCATATTTCTGTATTTCTCAACCACCATTTCATTCACTGCCTTGATGTGCATCTCGCTGGATGCAGCACCGAAAATTTTACTGGCTTCTTCTGAAAATTTTACCATGGATGTATTGGGATCAAGTTCCCAGCTGCCCACATTGGAAATTTTCTGCGCCTGCTTAAGTTGTTTTTCACTCTGGCGAAGCATCTCAAGGGTCTTTTGCTGTTCCACAAGTATGCTTTTCCTGCGGAAAAGCTCAGCCAACTGAAGGCCAATACCCATTATAAGATCAACAAACTCCTGGTCTTTTTCCCTGAACTGCTTCATAAAAAACACCATTACACAAACGACCTCATCGTTAGTCATAATAGGTATTCCCACTGCAGATTTAATCTTGTAGGTACCTGCCTCTTTTTTCCGCAGGAAGTTTTCATCCTGCTGGAGGTCATACACCCATACTACGCCTTTTTTGGCCCAGACCCTTCCCGGTATCCCTATGTTTATTGGAAATGAATAATCCTGGCTTAACTTTATAAAGCCTTCGAATTCATCTTTAGACACACAATAGGATCCCGAGTAAAACATCTCTTGCATATTTTCTGATGGCAGCCAGGCTTCCCCAAGGTCCCAGCGATTCTCTTCACATACACGCTGAAGCGTAAATTGCAGCACTTCCTCCAATGAATCTGACTTTTCAATCTTGCGGGCAATGGAAAACAGCATTTGAAGTTTATCCCGTTCCTTTTTTATGGCCGACTCGTTTTCCCATACCTGTGTATTATCCACTACGGTGGATACCATGATATTTTGGTTTATAAGGGGAATGTTTATAGCATTGACAAACTTCTGTTCTCCTTTACCGGTAACAATGGCTATATTGTCCCAACGCATTCTTTCAGGATCGCCACTTTCAATATCTGCCACTACCCTGGCACGCATTTGCTCCCTGTAGTTCTTATCAGGGTAAACCACTTGAAAAAAATTGTCAATATCTTTCAACTCCTCTTCAGGCCAGCCATATATTTCAACAAACTTCTTATTCATATAGCTTGTCTTCCCACTATCATAAGCATTCAAAGCAACACCGACAGGCAGATTGTCGAGCACCGTCTGGATAAAATCTTTCTGCTCTGTTATCTCTTCCCGCGCCTTTACAATATCGGTAATTTCTCTGCCCACACCAACAATCTCTTTTATTTCCCCGTCCTCACCCACAATGGCAGTATCTACCCACGAAATCCACCTCCAGCCATCTATTGTCATGGCACGTTGTTCT
>SLPR01000159.1 GCA_007131895.1 Bacteroidales bacterium
ATTCCGGTATAAAAATCAATGTACAGAGAGTAGAAAGAAGACCTTACCAGTTTTTGTACAAAGACGATATGGGCTATAACTTCATGCACTCTGAAACATTTGAGCAGATTCCCATTCCCGAAGAAACCATCAATGCTCCTGATTTGCTGAAGGAAGGACAGACAGTAGAGATTGTTTTTCATGTAGATACCGAAACTCCCCTCAGTTGCGATTTGCCTCCTTTTGTAGAATTAGAAGTAACCTATTCGGAACCTGGTGTAAAAGGGGATACTGCCACCAATACCCTTAAACCTGCCACCATGGAAACCGGCGCGATTGTTAATGTACCTCTTTTCATCGAAACAGGTGAGAAAATCAAGGTGGATACACGCACCAAGACTTATTCGGAAAGAGTAAAATAACCTTATCCACATTATCCATTCCACACAATGCGCCTAAACCCCAGCCAGACCCTCGAACAGATTGCCGGTATGATTGATGCCCGCTTCGAAGGAAGTCCTTCATTCGTAATCAGCGGTATCAATGAGATACACAAGGTTGAGCCCGGAGATCTTACTTTCGTGGATCATCCCAAATATTACGACAAGGCTTTGCAATCCAAAGCCACCACTATCCTCATCAACAAAGAGGTGGATTGCCCAGATGGAAAAGCTTTGATTTTCTCCGAAGATCCTTTCCGCGATTATGTATACCTTACCCAACAGTTCCGACCCTTTGAAGCTGCGCAGAGTATGATTAGTCCCACTGCCATCATTGGCGAAGGAACAGTAATTCAGCCCGGTGTATTTGTAGGTAACCATGTTGCTATCGGTAAGAACTGCATCATCCACGCCAATGTTAGTATTTATGACCATAGCGTTATTGGCGACAATGTAATTCTGCATTCGGGAACAGTGATAGGGGCTGATGCCTTCTACTTCAAAAGACGACCTGAGTTCTGGGACAAAATGGAATCATGCGGACGAGCCATCATTGAAGACAATGTGGAAATCGGGGCCTGCTGCACCGTTGATAAAGGGGTTTCTGGTGATACCATCATTGGCAATGGGAGCAAGTTGGACAATCACATTCAGATTGGTCATGATACCATTATCGGAAAGAATTGCCTTTTTGCTTCCCAGGTAGGGGTGGCAGGTTGCGTGATTGTAGAAGATGACGTTATTCTCTGGGGACAGGTGGGTGTGCAAAAAGACCTCACCATTGGCAAAGGAGCTATTGTGTTGGGGCAGTCGGGCATTTCCAAAAGCATTGCCGGAGGAAAAACCTATTTCGGTTCGCCGGTATTGGAAGCCAAAGAAAAGATGCGCGAGCTGGCTATGATGAAAAAACTGCCCAGGCTTTTCGAACTGATATAACCATTTTTATTGACCAAAAGAGACGGGCTGTTCCGGCATTTGAATGCGGGACAGCCCGTTTACATTTAATGGTTCTGCTGCACTTTTAGTGGAAAGAAATACAAGTTGCATTGATTCAATTGATGTAGACAGAAGACCGGAGACAGAAGACCGAAGTGGATTCTCTTCTGTCTTCTGTCTTCCGTCTGCGGACGAACTGCATCTAGTTTATTATCAAAACATAGTCTTATCCACGAAATTAGTAGTAGTGCCCATTTAATTGGATCGAATTATTTTGAATACCCGGGAGTTTTTTTTGCAGTTATCTTGTCAGCCGTTCAATTTGATCAAGGGGCAGTGAGCCGGCAAGATTGGTAACTGTATTTTCATCCATATCTCCGCGCAGGCTGAAAATTAAAAGGGTAGACCCCATGGGTACCTGTAGATCCCACGAATGGATGCCATCCTGGCCTTCGTTTTGTTGCAGAAGCGCCCTTCGGGAACCCAGCCGGACCCTTTTCTGGTTCCTGTCTCCCACAAATACCGGTAAGGAGAGCAAGGCATTCACCCCGGAAATCATAGGTGAATCTCCAATGATTTCAATGGAAATGTAGTGATCATTTTCAGGAGCGGCATACCTCCGGCTTATGAATAATCCTAAATCTCCGGCCGAAGAAACATTGTCCTTCTCCTGATCAATGGGCATGTTGTGCAGGGTGGCAGGCAGCGCTTTTAGGATTTCGTTTCCGATAGCCATATCCAGTTCATGAATGGTCTGTTGCAAAGCCATTCGGGTTTCCTGCAGGTTGCCGGCATCATAAGCCGAACCAGCTTCATGGAGTTGCTTTGAAACTTCCTGGGCTGAAAGCGTTGCGGCGAAAAGCCCAAGAGAAATAAGGGTCGTATATAGAATTTTCATTATTTGTCCTCCAGAATATTTTTGATATTGTTGATGCTGAATTGATTGGCTGCACTCATAAACTGATTCTCGTTTTCAAAATTGATTCCGTTGAGAAGAAAAACCGATGACTGACCAAACGGAACACTGAGGGTGTATCCGTCATCATCAGTATAACTAATAACAGCCCTGGTTTCCTGAAAACGGATTTCTTTCTGGTTGGGTTGATCTGTACTTTGCACGAACATGCCTTCATGCCAGAAAAGCCCGGCCAGTCCCAGAATAGCGGAGTCGTTTCCAATAGTAGCCTGTAGCTGCAAATCCTCTTTCCCCTGGTATTGTCTGCCGATTATCAGCCCAACAAACCCGGCACCCATGCTGCTTACCTCGTCGCGTGATTTTTCATACTCCAGATCCGAAACAGATGTGGGTAAGCTTTCCAGTACCTTCTGCCCGATTTCTATCTCAACACCCCACAAAGCATTGCGAACAGATCGCTTGGCTGCAATAAAGTCTTTGGTTTCGTAGGCTGCGCCTGCATCGGCAATGCTTCTTCTTACATCAGGGGCATCGGCTTCCAGTCCTGCCCCCCTGCGGTTTTGTCCTGACATGCGATCATTGCTGTCATGCTGCGATCGTCCTTTTTCATCCTTTTTTTCATCTTCCCCAAAGATTTCGTTCACTATTTTTTTCTCAGTTTCCTGTTGCAGTCTTCTGATAAGTCTGCTCTGAGCATGCAGGCTTAACGAAAGCATGCTTAAGATAATCAGCAGCACACCCGTCTTGATCAAGATTTTCATTTTGTGTAGGTTTTGGTGAATGGATTATTTTTTCGTGGTATTGCATTTTCAAAACCGAAGTTTATCGATACTTTTTACTATTCAAAAATACATCACATTTTTAATTTAACCTAAAAAAATATTGCATTGGCGTGATTAATTTCATATTCTGTAATCAGGGGGCACAAAGCCAATGAATGCACCGTTCAGATAAACCCCTTTTGCCTTTCCCCCAATTGTCATTTGTTGTTACCTTTGCACATATTTTTTTGCGATACCAAATGGAATTTCTGACAACCGATTATATAGCCTTTTTTATTATTGTTGCATTGGGCATGGCCCTGGGTAAGGTTAAATTTAAAGGACTTTCCCTCGATATTTCTGCGGTGATCTTTGTGGCCATAATTTTTGGTCATTTTGGTGTTTCTCTGCCGGCCATATTTCAGCAGATAGGGTTGATTTTGTTCATGTTTAGTGTTGGCACCCAGGCCGGTCCCGGGTTTTTTGAAGCTTTTAAAAGCAAGGGGCTGCAGTTTATTGCCCTTTCCATCATGATCATAGCCTCAGCCTTGCTTACTACCCTGGCCCTCAGATATGCCTTTGGTTTTGATAAGTACCTCATGACCGGATTGTTCACCGGAGCCATTACCAGTGCGTCCGGCCTTGCTGCTGCGGTTGAATTATCAGGCTCACCATTGGTTTCTATAGGGTTTGGACTTGCTTATCCTTTCGGCATTATCGGTATTATTCTTTTTGTGAGGTTATCTCCCCGGTTTCTGAAGATCAGCGTAGAAGGCGAAGAGGAAAAATACAACCAGGATATCCATGCAGATCATCCTCAGTTGCTTTACCGGAATTTCATTGTTGAAAACCCTAATGTTATTGGCAAGAGTTTGTCAGAGCTGGAGATACGGCGTATTACACATACCAACATATCCAAAATCCTCAGAGATAATGAGCCCATTACACCCACATCGGCAACCACCCTTGAGCAAAATGATATTATTCGCGCTGCCGGTACCGAGGATGACCTTCACACGCTTACTTTTCTCATCGGCCCGGAAACATCGGTTCCAATACCCGACAGCAAAAAATATGTGGTGCGAAGCTTCCTGATTTCCAATCGGGAAAATGTGGGGCATACCATTGCTGAATCTGTTTTTCTGCATCGCTACAACGCCACTGTTACCTCCATTCGCCGTAGCGGTATTGATATAATTCCCTCTGCAGCCACCCGTTTGCGCTTTGGTGATAAAATCACCCTGAGTGCGCCGGACGAAAATATTGCAAAAATCGGCGAATTGCTTGGCGACAGCCGCGATGAACTTGATCAGATTGACTTTCTGCCCATTGCCGTGGGAGTGCTGGTTGGAATTTTTATCGGACAAATTCAAATTCCTTTGTGGACAGGCATGGATTTTAGTCTGGGACTGACCGGAGGAGTGTTGATCTCTGCCTTGGTGTTGAGCCGTATTGGCAGAACCGGAAATATCGTATGGAATGTATCGGGCACTACCAATCAGTATTTACGTCAGCTGGGTCTGATTTTCTTTCTTACCTATATTGGTACCCAAGCCGGGCAAATGATCTGGAAGACCATCCTCGAACATGGTTTTGCAATGA
>SLPR01000375.1 GCA_007131895.1 Bacteroidales bacterium
ATCAGCAATCGTTCATCTGCACCTGACAGGCTTACACAAAAGTCATCTACTTTTCATGAAGTTCCCTATTATTTTCCTGCAAACCCGGTTTTCAAAGGCACGGTAGTGAGAGCCATGGAAGTAAAGGCGGGAAGCATCCCCAGTGAGGTATCCACCAATGTATATTTTGTTCATCCCCAGGGAAGGGAAAAATATTCATTGCCGGTTATCAGCATCAGCACCAGCCCGGACAATCTTTTCGACTATACAGCAGGCATTTACAATGCCGGAGAAGATTTTGACAACTGGAAGCTGGCCAACCCTTCGGCCAGTGGATTTGGCGGAAGCCCTGCCAACTACAGGAGAAGAGGAATAGAATGGGAGTACCCGGCCCGCTTTTGTTATTTCGATGCAGACTCATCCTTTGCAGGCCTGAGCCAGGAGATAGGCTTCCGCATACATGGCGGGTACAGCCGGCAACATCATGCCAAATCACTCAGACTATATGCCCGCAACAGATACAGCGAGAGTGAATTTGCCTATCCTTTTTTCCCGGATGTAGCTGACGAGTCCTTTCGCAGACTTATTTTGAGAAACTCAGGCAACGACCGCAGCAGGACATTGTTCAGGGATGCCCTCATTCAAAAAGTGGTGGGGGAGCTTAACTTTGAAACCCAGGCATACCGCCCCGCCATATTATTCATCAATGCCGAATATTGGGGCATCCACAATATCAGGGAAAGGTATGACAGACAATACCTTGAGAGAAGATTTGGCGTGGACCCCGACAACATTGATTTGCTGGAACATAATGCTGTGGTAAAGGAGGGAGACAACCACCATTACCTGGAAACCTTGCAATTTATTGAAGAAAATGACATTACTGTAGATGCAAATTTTGCATGGGTGCAAACACGCATCGATACAGATAACTTCATTGACTACCAGATTGCCAATATTTATTCGGGCAATACCGACTGGCCTGGAAACAATGTGGAATTCTGGCGCCACAGAACCGGAGCATATATTCCCGAAGCACCTTACGGATTGGATGGAAGATGGCGCTGGCTGGCGTTTGACATGGATTTTGGTTTTGGCCTCAACCCGTCCTCCCCGGGGCATAACACCCTGGCCTTTGCCATAGAAGCCGGCAATGAAGGATACCCAAATCCCGACTGGGCAACCTTTCTGCTACGCAATTTGCTGGACAATGAAAGTTTTCGGTTGCAGTTCATTAACCGCTTTGCCGACTTGCTCAATTCCCACTTCCTCCCTGAAAGGGTCATATCCCTATTGAATGAATACAAAGAAAATCTTTCCCCTGAAATAGGCGATCATATCTATAGGTGGAAAAACCCGTCAAGTCTTAATGTGTGGACATCTCATGTCAATCATATGCGCAACTTTGTCAACAATCGCCCTGTAAACCAGAGAGCGCATATCCGCAATGTTTTCGGGCTTCATTCCAACACAAGCCTCACCCTTGACGTCTCCGATCCTGAACATGGTTATATACGGATCAACAGTATCGATATCCTGCCGTCTACTCCAGGGATAGCTGGTTATCCCTGGCAGGGCATTTACTTCCGGGGTGTGCCGGTGGAAATCACAGCCATTCCCTTTGCGGGTTATCAATTCAGCCACTGGGAAGGTACAGATGCGAATTATGGCAATATATTCACCGCCGATCCTTACGAACTGGATGAATTAACCGCACACTTTATCCCGACAAATGAGAGCCCACACCCGCCTCCCATAGCAGAAAATCCATTGTCCCTGCAAAAAAGTATTGAAAATGGGCTGCCTGTTTCCCTGAATTTACATGATGTTTTTACTCATCCTGATGGTTTACCCATGACTTTTACAGCGAGTGTTCAACGCCCGGATTTTGTGGATTTCACCCTTGAGGAAAGCATCCTTACCCTTTTTCCGCTTCGCCGGGGGGATACCAAAATTACTGTCTTTGCCAATGACGGAGTTAACTCTTCTGTTTCGACAGAATTTCGCGTCCTGATTTATCCTGAAGCTGTCGATGTTGCTACAACAGGAGGATATACTTTTGATTTCTGGTCAGCAGAACAGCAAGAGCTGTTTTACCCTGAAAATATATTGTTTCTGCAAAGCGACACCACAGACCCCGGTCTGGAAACTCCTTTGCTGCACCCTTACTTTATTCCCTATCTTGAATACCACGATGACGATTTAGGTAACGTGGGTCTTCCTTACCAAAACACCCGCCGAACCCGTATCAACGGGCTGGGCAGCCGTGGCATTTCTTTTATCAATACCGGACGCGACAGAGATTTGGGCGGAGCCTTGCTGGCCATCAACACCATGCACGCTGAGAATTTAGGTATTAGATGGCTTGCCGGCACAGAACTGCAAAACGATCGCCACTACGCCATCAGGCTTCAATACAGGGTAGGTAAGGAAGGCCCTTTTCAGGATATTGCACAAGAAGGCGTACCCATGAAATACAGGGCCCAAACTGATGGTCATGAACAAACCCTGACAACCGGGATTTTACCCCCGGAAATTCTTAACCAGGAGTATGTTCAGCTCTTATGGAGATACCATCACGTGGAGGGAGACAGCGGACCACGCAGTTGCCTGAGACTCGCTGACATTGAAGTCTCCCTGGCCACATCCACATGGGAGTTAAAAGAGGAAGATCCTCCTTTGATTTTCGCCAGGGACAATGAACTGGTTGTTAAGACCCGGTATAGGGGTCGTGCAAGTTTAGGGGTTTACAACATGATGGGTCAGCAGTTCTTTTCCAGCGAAATCCAACAGCCCGGCACACATACATTCCCGATGGCATTACCCGGCGGAGTGTACATCGTTTATCTCTATGGAGAAGAATTTGGGTTCAGTGGGAAGGTTATATTCCGGTAAGAAAGAATAAGCTTCGCTGCCATTTCACCATGATTGTATGAACTTCCGTTCATGAATCCATTAAAAAAGATTTTTTACATTTGTGCCTTATACTGAATCCGTTTGAAATCAACATTGCAAATCATCCACACCCCATGAGAACAGGAATTGTCCTTATCATCATTTTTTTCTGTCTGAGCGTTGCGGCCCAGCCTATTGTCATCAACGAATTCATGGCCTCCAACGCTACATCAGCAACCGATGAAGATGGAGACACAGAAGACTGGATAGAGCTATACAATAACGGAAACGAAAGTGTGAACTTAATGGGATGGGGCATTTCGGACAACTATACGCAACCTTTCAAATGGGTTTTTCCCGATGTGGAAATTCACCCTGGCGAATATCTTTTGGTTTGGGCTTCCGGCAAAGACCGCACGGGAGAGCATCTGCATACCAATTTCAGTATTAGCAGTGATGGAGAAGAGCTGATACTTGTTTCACCTGAAGGCAACTGGGCAGATGAATTTTTTCCCCTGGTTCTTCCCACCGATATTTCCTATGGCCGGTATCCGAATGGCACAGATGATTTTTACTTTTTCATCCAGTCTACTCCGGGGCAACCCAATGAGGACAACGGTTATGAAGAACTGCTTCCTCCACCGGTTTTTTCCCATGCATCAGGATTTTATACAGACACATTTTACCTTAAAGTTTTCCATCCTGACCCCTATGTAGAACTGAGATACACTACCGATGGGTCGTTTCCTACACTGGAGTCAGAAATTTTCCCCGATTCGCTGCTTATTTATAACCGCAAAAACGACCCCGATGTCATTTCTGCCATTCCCACTACACCGCTAACTGCACCGGCATGGTTTCGCTGGTATCCACCCATGGATATAGTATTCAAAGGCACCAACCTCAGGGTCAGGGCTTTCAAAGACGAAGCTCTGAGCCCATTTACCGAAACCCGCACCTATTGGGTAGACCCTGACATTCACAGCCGGTATTCATTGCCGGTTGTTTCCTTATCCATTCAGCAGGATGCCCTGTTTGGCACCACAGGAATTTACACAAACTTCAACCAAAGGGGACCTGCATGGGAAAGAGACATGCATATTGCTTTTTTTGAACCCAACGGAACACCCGGTTTTGCCACCGATGCCGGAGTCAGAATACACGGAGGAAACTCGCGACGCTACATGCTCAAAAGCTTCAGGGTATATTTCAGAAATAAATATGGAGACAGCCAATTGAACTATCCCTTGTTTGAGGGGCAGGATATGAACATTCACGACAGGCTGATTATGAGAAACGGCGGCTCTGATTTCTCTTACACTTATTTCAGGGATGCCTTTGTGCAAAGTATTCTCAAAGGATTCTCTGATGTGGAAACCCAGGCCTATCAACCGGCAATAACTTTTCTCAACAGCGAATACTGGGGCATTCTCAACTTCAGGGAGCGATACGACAATAAGTACATAGAAAATCATTACGGTTATACCGACTTCGACATGCTTGACAATACGGGCCAGGTAACCTATGGAAGCAATGCCCATTATCAAAACCTGATTTCCTTTCTCCATAACAACAGTCTGGAATCAGAGGAGAATTACGAATGGGTAAAGAGCAGGATGGATGTGGAAGATTTTCGTGATTATCATATATTACAGGTTTTTTCCATGAATACCGACCAGCCGGGCAAGAATGTCCGTTTCTGGCGTCCGCGAACCGAAGATGGCAAGTGGCGATGGATGTGGTGGGACATGGACGATTCTTTCATTTTTGGCCCTCATAACAATTACGATCGCAATGCTTTGGTCTTTTGCACCGGCCTGGATTCCATCAATGATCCAACAGTCAATCCTGCCACCCCTCCTCCGGCATGGGCACCCAACGGCCCTGTGCAAACCTTCCCCCTGAGGGCATTGCTGGGAAGCCCCTGGTTCCGAGCCGATTTTATCAACCGGTTTGCAGATTTGCTCAATACGGCTTTTCAGCCCGATTACCTCATCAGCATTGTTGATGAATTTGATAACAAAGTGGGCCCTTACATGAACGAACACTACCGCAGATGGCACCGGCCGGCCCCTGCAGCTTACCAGCAGCATGTTCAGCACTTGCGCAATTTCTCTGCCCACAGAATTCATTACATGCGTGAGCACATCGTACACTTTTTTGAACTGGAGGGAACGTTTTCCCTGGAAGCCAATATTGGCTCCGGTAAAGGACACATCAGGGTGAACACCCTTGACCTTACCACAGAATTACCCTCACTCAGCAACCCGGTTTATCCTTGGAGTGGAGAGTATTTTAAAGGTATTCCTGTGGAAGTGGAAGCCATTCCCGCACCGGGCTACAAGTTCAGCCATTGGGAGGGAGATAGTGATGCAAACACACCGCTCATCACCGTTAATTCCGGAGAGGATGTTGCTCTTATTGCCCATTTTACAAGTCCGGAAGAAAAAGACATTATCACTTTCTGGTATTTCAACACAGAACTTCCCAACAATACCCCCCTGAAAAATGTGGAACCCTGGTTCAGTCTGGCAGAGGGGAGCAACATCTATTACCATTCTGCCCTTGAAGGGTACCCCTTTGATGAGCACCATCCTTTCTGGAGAAAGGCATCACTGGAGAGGAGGAATCACCCTACGCCTGTGAATTACAGGGAGGAAGCTATGGAACATTTACCCTACGATGCTGAAGATATGCGTGGCATTCAGGTAAAACAACCTTTTCAGGTGGAAAATCGTGAAAACACACTGATATTTCATCTGCCAACCACTGATTTTGAAGATATTATTTTCAGTTGTGCCGTTCTTGATGAAGGAGCGGCTGAAGCCATTATCCTGGATTATTCCACTGAGGAAGCAGAAGTTAAGTGGACAAACCTGGGGTTATCAGCGTACATGTTTACCATTGAAGATCAATATTCGCTCATCCGGGTAGATTTTGCCGGTTTGGAGGAAGTGGACGACAATGCGGATTTCAAAATCAGGATGCGTTTTGACGGACCTGACCTGACAGCCGACGATGGAAATCGTGTAACTCTTAATAATATAGCCCTTGAGGGGACACCTCATACTCCGGTGAGTGCACCACGCTATGCAGAGGTAGGGCAATTGAACGTATTCCCCAATCCTGTTTCGGGAGACCATGCTTACCTGCCCGAAACAATGGACATACAATTGTTTGACACCCAGGGCAGGTTGTTGATGAATCTGGAAAACACCCGGAATATTCCTGTAGCACAACTGCCTGCGGGCATCTATTTCGTGCGCAATCAAAAAGCTGAATGGGCGAAACTGGTTGTGCGCAGATAGTGGTCTTAGATATTCTTTATTTCAATGGGAGAGTCCACATTTTACGCATTTTCTCTACCGTAAAACAAACCTGTAAGACAAACCAATACTGACCGAGGTCATTCTGTCAGCATCTATATCAAACTCAAACAGAGAGGTAAAGGCAAAGTAATACCGTAAATCGAACAGCCATTGATTAAATCCCACGCTAACGCCAAAATTGAATCCCACATCCGTATTTCTGATTTCTTCGAATTCATCAAGGTCAACAGTAACACTGTTGCTGCTGTTAGCGGCTTTAAACCGGTTGTTCTGGCTCAGCAGAAAATTAAACTGTGGACCACCATAAAACAGCAAAAACATATCCGGCCCCTCCTCCTCTTCCGTATATACTCCGTATCCCAGATTCAAAGGGATATCCAGATAGTTCAAGCCCAGAATCAGATCGGTGCCCACAAGTGTGTTATCCAAAAAAACAGGGGTGTAGAATTTGAATGCCCTGCGGGTATAATTGATTTCAGGATTGAGATAAAAGCCGGGCAACAGTTCTATATGGCCGGTAGCCCCCAATGTGTAGCCTAAGCGCTCGCCATAGCCCTCTTCAAAAGTAGGCCCGAGATAAGTTAAGTTACCACCGGCTTTTAAACCAAAACTATTTTGGGCAGCTGCCTGCAGATTAACTGCCAGAAACAAACCCATTAATAAGACCCAACATTTAAAAGGAGCAATGTTTTTCATGATTGTAAGGCTTGGATAAAGTGAAATTTATTTAGACTAAATACAAATTAAACAATCTAATATAAAAAAAATTGCATTAGGTATCCCAAAAAACTTTCTTCAAAGATTTTTTAACAACTGTGAATTTCAGACAAAGCGCATCATCTTGACAATTAACGGAAGAAATAGTAAATTTAACCTCTAAATCTTGACGTTATGCATAACATCCATTGTATCAACCGGCGCAAATTTCTTCGCAGTCTTGGCGGCATTGTACTGACAGGAGCAGTGCTTCCGGCGGCAGGATCTGCAGGATTTTTAATTTCAAACGAGGAGTTTATGGCAGATGTATCGCTTACCAATTTCGAACCTGGCTATCTGAAGCTGCACAAAGATGGCAGTCTGAAGGCCAGGGCAGATATTTTATGGGACAGGATGCGGGGCTGTGATCTTTGCCCCCGCGATTGCGGAAAAAACCGCATCAGGGGCCGACGGGGCGATTGCAGCGCCAATGCGGATCTCGAAATTTCTTCTTTCGCACCCCATTTCGGAGAAGAAGCCGAACTGGTGGGAAAAAACGGCTCAGGAACTGTATTTTTCACCAACTGCTCACTGCTTTGTGTTTTCTGCATTAACTACGACGTCAGCCAAATGGGTCAGGGCCGCAGGCACAGTATTGGCCAACTGGCAGACATGATGCTTACCTTGCAGCGCATAGGTTGCCACAACATCAACGTGGTGACCCCCACCCATTATGCCCCCCACATACTCAAGGCTCTGGATATTGCTGCCGGAAGGGGGCTCAGACTCCCCCTGGTTTACAATACCTGTGGATGGGAAAAGCTGGATGTATTGCAAATGCTTGACGGGGTGGTAGATGTTTACCTGGCCGATTTTAAATATTACGACCCACAAGCTGCCAATAAATATTCTCCCGGAGCTATCACATACCCTGAAATTACCAAAACTGCCTTACTGGAGATGCACCGGCAGGTAGGAATTCCTGAGGCTGACAACAGTGGTGTTATCAATAATGGATTAATGATCCGGCACCTGGTGATGCCCAACAATGCGGCCCATTCAGAGAAGGTAATCGCCTGGATTGGCAACAACCTGCCTAAAAACACTTATGTGAATATTATGTCGCAGTACACTCCGGTATTCAGAGCCCACGAATATCCTGAAATTTCGCGCCGCATAACCCGGGCTGAATACAATGTTGTAGTTAATGCTGCCCGTCGTGCAGGTCTAACCAACCTCAGGTTACAGGGAGGGTAAGGAAAAAAAATCATAATATCACGGTTTCCCCCTTCAATAGTTGGGCAAGCCCAAAAAAATAAAAAAAAGGGCTTGTGGCAGGAATGTTACCAGAACAGTAACCGCTAACTGCCACAAGCTTATTTTATGCTTTGTTACTTACTCAGATAGTCAATAACGATTCGGTTAAATGTATCTGAAGACTCAAACTGCACAAAGTGACCACTTTTAGGAATCAGGTGCAATTCATTATTGGGGATTCGCGCTGCCCCTGCATTAGCAACATCCCTGGTAAATCCGGGATTTAGAAACCGGTTAGGGATAAGATTGTCGTTCTCTCCAAAGATAATCAATGTGGGGTGCTGAATTTTATGAAGGTATTCATAAGTAGCCTCGTCCACCATTCCATTTACCGATTGTACCACGGCGTAGCAGTAGGCCCGGAAATCTTCGGCAGAACGCATGGCGATTCTGTCGGTTATCATGAATTCAGCATCGTCAGGCAATTGATAGAAATTGTAAGCCAGGTTGGAAATGATGTCTTCCACTGAAGTGAGCATGACGCCTCTAACTGTCATTACACTGCGAAACCATTCTTTTTGTCCTTCGGTGAACTTCTCAAACCCTGCCGGCGCGATCAGCACCAGTTTATCCACTTTTTCAGGATGGTACAAGGCAGTGACCATAGATATCTGGCCGCCCATGGAATGACCGCCCAACACAACGGACTCAAGATCCAGGGCATCGATAAAATCATTTACCACACCTGCATAATAAGTCATCATACCTGAATGGGGCAATTTTGATGATTTTCCATAGCCAGGCAGATCGATGGCAATAACCCTGAAATGTTTGCTCAGTTCGGGGACATTCTTTTTCCAGGCGGGCAGATAACTGCCCAATCCATGAATAAGAAGCAATGTCTGCTTCCCTTGCCCCTCGTCGATATATGCAATGGTCTCACCACCTGGCAATTCCATGCGTTGTATATCATACGGATAGTCCAGCTCCATAAAGGAGGAAAGAGGTTGTATGTCGCTGTAAGGGTGCCAGTTTGCAGGGTTCATGGTTTCACATCTGTTAAATAGCATCAATGCTGCCGTTATCATAATGGGAAAAAATATTTTTCGCATAGCATATAGGTATTAATTAAAACATCAGCCATTTGTAAACCACAAAAACCGTCCATGGATTTACAGGTCTTTCGCCCTGCACTCCACCATTAACGGCCACACCATACCTGTCGTCGGCACTGTCGAAGAAGTCGCCCAGCCACAAATGTGCACCGTGCAACTCAAGACTCATAAAGGGTCCCAGATTGTAAACAACTCCTGCATTGGCTTCCACACCCATAAAGTTTCCACCTCCAATGGGGGTGGCATTGCTCACTGCAGCAGCAGTTCCCACTTTGGCATGCAGCCGGTGGGGAATAATCCCCTTTGAATAATTGAAGGTACCCCCGGTAAAGCCATAGCCAATATTGGACAAGTCGGCAATAACGGGTGTGAAACGGTTAACCACATTGGCATGAGGAAAAAGCAGGTAAGCACCAGAATTGATAAAAAAGCCACCGGGTGCGGCCCATGTGTTTCCGGTCATTACACCACTGTAGCGGCGATCATCCAGTCCGTTGTCATCGCCCGAAGTATACATCAAGTCAAAAGTAAACCGATCCTGCAGGGTTTGTCCGTAGCGGTAACCCATGCGCAGATTGGTGGCAAAACCTCCGATATCGGCACCTTTTCTCCATCCTGCCTCACGCAATACATTGACTACCCCAAGGTTGTAATTGAAAAAACCATTGAGAAAGAACCGGTCAATCATGTAGTCGGCATTTCGGGAGAAGTGTGTCCCCAGCCAAACCACATCGGCCTCATAAGGAGCATTTCCAAATTTAAACCTGAAAACACCGTTGTACTCTGTTAGTTGTGAATTGAGCCCCTGTCCGAGGATGGAAACACCACCACGGCCATTACCGCGATCTCTTACGTAATGAGATGACAATGCAGCACGCCACAACCTGTTGATGTTTCTTTCATACTGAAATTCAAACATGTTCACATCATCATCCTTGAAAATTTCATTCTCATAGAATTTGAAAAAACCTGCTTTAAACCGGTGAAAGTCGGCATTTCTATAAAGAGTTAAACCCACAGCATGGGTTCCGAAATACGTCATCCGAAAACCATTTTCCAGCATTTTATCGGCGAGGGTGCGGTAGGGGTTGTAAGGGTTGTCAAACATACGCTGCAAACCCAGATTAAAGGACCACCCTGGCACGGGAATGTACTCAATTTCGATATTCTGTGTCTGAAGGTTTACCTGATGCCCCGAAATAGCACCTCCCTGGTTGGGTCCGGCTCCATAAGATACATCGCCCCAGGTCCAGTCTATCTCAAAAACGGCTCTAAGAATGGCTTTGCCATCAAAGAGGCTGGGTTGGTAAATAAAGAAAGGAATCAGTCGCTGCTCTATATAACCTGTAGTAGCAGTATCACTGGTCATTACTGAATTACGGCCAAACATGCGCCCCAGCACCTGTCCGCGCAAAAACTCATTCTGAGGATAGAAATTCGATGAGACTCCCTGGTTGATATAAAAAGCAAGAAACTGAAACTCTTTATTGGGTTCACCCGGAACCTCCGTATCAAATACCCTTGCCGATTGCTGGGAAAAACCGCTCGCTGAAAACAGCAAAACGAAACTCATGAATAGCCCGGGCAAAAAATAATTTTTCATGTTTCGGGGTTTTAGGTTCAAT
Source organism: Bacteroidales bacterium (assembly GCA_007131895.1). GTDB lineage: Bacteria > Bacteroidota > Bacteroidia > Bacteroidales > UBA7960 > SKVR01. The sequence continues at coordinate 10,897 of SLPR01000375.1, forward strand.
ATAGACATGTTTCCTAAATCAGAGGTTGCCCCATAGTTTGGGCTATAATAGATTCCATACTATTGGACAACCTCTGAATTAACTAAGAATCATGATGATAATTTTACTCTGTAATCTCTATATAATACTGAACGTTGGTTTGGCCAAATACGCCACCCCCTGTGCTACCAAAACCAGCTTCAGCGGTAGGAGGAGCAAAGCCAAGACTTGGGTCTGTCTGGACCACTTCATATTTCATTTCCCGACCATTTTCTGTTTCAATGATTTGGAAAATTCCTTCACTGGTGAGAGATGTGGGAGAGCTTTGCGTTAAAGTGATGTTCCATATATCCGCTACTCCGGATTCTTCCATTACATATGTGCCAACCAATTCGGTCTTAACATCATCAGGGTCATAAGCCTCTACAAAATAAGTTCCGTTTTCATCAAATTCGGCAATGATTTTGGCAATATTAAACTGTACCAAAAGAGGAGCAACATTGTCTCCTTCAGAAATCCAGTTTCCTATCAAACCTTCGGGAGTTGGATCTTCTACAATAGGATCTTCATCATCATCTTTTCCACAAGAAGTAAAGCTAAGCATAGCAGCGGCCATAAGCATAAGGGCCAGCGAAAACAAATTTTTCTTTTTCATAATCGTCAGGTTTTAGTTGTTAATAATTATTGAGTAAAATAAAATCGCAAATTTCATGGTGAACTTCTGTTCTTTTTATGAATTTCCATCATTCATTTGCAGGGTTAAAATCTTTCAGTTTTTTGCGGTCAATTTTCCCGGCATCATTTTTCGGCATTTCATCCAGGAACACTACATGACCCGGAATCTTATATTTAGCCAGGTTTTTACGGCAATACTCCCAAATCTGTTCTTTTGTGAGCTGGTTGTTTTTCTTCACAACAATAAAAGCCTTGCCCGTTTCACCCCATTTGGTATCGGGCACGCCCGTAATCACTGCCTGATCGATGCCGGGGTGCTGCCTTAACAGATATTCAACTTCGGCCGGATATACATTCTCCCCTCCGGAAATGTACATATTTTTTATCCGATCTACCACAAAAAGAAATCCTTCTTCATCTCTCCTCACCCGATCTCCGGTATGAAACCATCCGTCTTTTATGGCTTCGCGGGTGGCTTCGGAATTGTTCCAGTATCCGGGGGTAACATTAGGTCCTTTGAGCAGTAATTCGCCTGTGGCAGCTCCTTTCTGCTCCTCCCCTTTTTCATCCACCAGCTTTACCTCGTAAAAGAAATTGGGCGTACCAATGGATCCCTGTTTGCGAATGGCATCGGAATGATTAAGGGATGTAACATTAGGGCCCACCTCCGTAAGGCCGTAGCCCTGCCGGATAGCAATTTTGCGGTTGTGCCACAGCTCTATAAGGGGGATAGGCATTGCCTCTCCTCCGACGATGATGTAACGCATACTATCTAGTCTGGCTTTTTCAAACACCGGGCTGTCCGACATCATTTTCAGCATGGTGGGCACCCCCCAGAAAATGGTCATTTTTTCCTTTTCAATGGCTTCGAGTATGGCATCCGCATTGAAACCGCGCATAAGCAATGTATAGGCCCCATGGAGGAAAAAAGGTGTCATAAGGACATTCCAGCTTCCGGTATGAAAGGGTGGTGCGCAATTAATAGATCGGTCCTCGCTGGTTATATCCAGCCTGATTTCGGTATTGAGGGCATTCCACAAAAGCATCTTGTGGGTATAAACCGACCCTTTGGGAAAAGCGGTAGTGCCGCTGGTGTAAATGATAAAAAGCGGATGATTCTCATCAAAGGGGATATTTTCAAATTCTATAGAATTTTCTGTGGAGAGAAAATCCTGGCAGAACTGCGAAAATTCATTCAGTGTGGCAGTATGATCAATGCGCTTAAAATGGAAGGAATCCTTCAGTTTATCACTGTATTTTTCATCATAAATCACCATGGAGGGTGATGAATCAGAAATAAGGAAGTCTGTTTCCCTTGCAGTTAGTCTGTAATTGAGTGGCACAAGGATCAACCCGGTTTTCTGGGCAGCAGCAAACAGAGCCACATACTCCAGGCAGTTTCCAGCCAGCACAGCAATACGATCGCCCTTGCTGAGTTTCTTTTTCTCCATCAGCCATTGAGCCAGATACGATGCCAGCTGATGCACCTGCCCGTAGGTGAGCGTTCGGCGGGTTTCATACTCTTCCACAGCCACCTTTGAGGGGTTGTAGATATTCCATTTGCCAAACCAGTCGAAAGTGTTCATGATTGTTGTTTTTTATTTTTATCAAAAACCATCAGAACCAGGGCAACAACCGTTGATACCACTATGGCAGTAGAAGCTGCAATTGCAGGGTTCTTTACCGTGCCCACAACGAATTTGGTAAAGAAACCTAAATCGAGCCCCCAGCTTTCTACCATGATTCCCATCCCGTAATATACTGTAAAATGCACCAAGATAGCCGTTATTGATGCAGTAAAAGGAATAAAAGTTCTGATATTTTTAAAGAATATGCCAAAAATCACCGGGATAAAAGCTGCCGAGAAATAGGCATATACTCCATTCTGGGCCAGGATGGCAACACTCAGATTGGGATTCAGAATCTGATCGCGCGCAATAACCCAGGTAACCATGGCCAAAACAACTATGGCAACTTTATTGGCAAAGATAAGCTGATGATCTTTAAGCATTCCTTTTTTCACCAGTGGTTTTACAATGTCGGAAGTAATGCTGGTAGAAACCGATTGTATCAGACCTTCCAGGGTGGACATTCCGGCAGAAATCAAACCCAGCACCACCAGTAAACCCACAAATGCACCCATTCCGGTATCAGAAAAAAGCCATACCACGTAGGTGGGGATGATTTGATCATTTCTCAGGGGCACACCATCCAGCGTTAAATCGGGGAAAGCAAGCCTTGCATAAAGCCCGGCAAACACCACGAAGAAAAATATCAGTTCAACGGTAACAGCCGTGAACAAAAATTTATTGACATCGCTTTCTTTTTTGAGCAGCAAAGATTTGGTTATGATGTGGGGCTGCACTACTATGGCTATCCCAATGACCAGCTGAGCGAAAATGATTTCATAATAATCGCGAAACAGCGGACTTTCAGGATTTACAGGCTGTACAAGCAGAGGATCAATATCGGCCAGTTTTCGAAAAAAACCGCCGATACCTTCAGAGAAATGCTCAAGCCCGGAAAACAGCAAAATAAATCCTACAACAAGCATTACCAATGCCTGCAAAGTATTGGTGTAAACCATGGAATTGGCACCCCCATACATCATATAACCAAAAACAAAAACAACTAACCCTGTTAACACGAAAATCGGATTGGCATCCAGCGCTGTGGCAATCACACTCACGATGGCCACAACGATTAATACAATAAAAGTGATCAGCAACATGGACAGCAATGCCATAAAAAAGGAATAATTGCGGCTGTGGTAGCGTGTACCAATCCACTGCGCCAGCGAAAGTGCTTTTACAGTTTGACCATGCTTACGAAAGCTCTTGGTAAGAACAATAAGACTTATGGTGGCTGCAATGGGCAAAACAATTCCATACGACAACACTCCACTTATGCCAAAATTGGCAATAAACCCGGGATTGATGACAAAGGTGGCGGCACTGGTCATGGCAGCAGCGAGAGACAAACCCACAGCATAGGGAGAAAACAAAATATTTCCTATGGCATAATCAGTGATGTTTTTGATTTTCATGGCTCCTTTCACCACAAAGAACAAAACCACCAGGGCATATACTACCAGCAATGCCATTACTCCAGTTGTAAATGTTGATGCTAAAATCATAGTTTAAAATCAAAAATAAATTTCGCTCAAAAGCGCTTTGTCGTTATCATTTGTTTCAAAATCCGGACAATCAAAACCTAAATGCAGCACTGGCAAAAGCAAGCCCACCACCAGAACCGATAAAGTAGAGCAAGTCTCCCTTTTTCAGCTTGTCATTGTGCCAGGCTTCATCCAGGGCCAGTGGAATGCAGGCCGAGCCGGTATACCCATAATGGTGCATAACCGTTGGCGCCTTTTCACGGGCAACCCCAAGCTTATCCATGGTTTCCCATATGGAATTGATATTGATTTGGGTCATAAAATAATGGTCCACCTCCTTTGGGCTCATTCCAATCCGTTCGGAAAGGGTATTAGCCATCATAGACCACATTTCGGGGTTGAGCTCTTTGGGAAATTTTTTCACGAACTGCAACAGGTTTCCTTTGTCTTTTACTACCTGCTCAGTGGTGGGACAAAACGAACCCCCGCCATAAATTCCCATGTAGTCATAATACTGCCCCTGGGTAATAAGTTGTGAAGTAAGAAAGCCCCTTTCCGAATTTTTCTCTGCTTTGAGGATAACTGCTCCTGCCGCATCGGCAAACAAGGTAACGGTCTTTTTGTCCTGCATATTGAGGTATTTGCTCATGGCATAGGCTCCAATCACCATTACGTAGCGATAGTTTTCGTCCGAGCGAATGTATTTAACCCCGGTATCCAGCGCTGTAACAAATCCTGCACATGCGGTATTGATATCGAAAGTACCGGCATTGATCATGCCCGTGATATGCTGTACTTTACTGGCAGTAGAGGGTGAGATATATTCAGGTGTATCGGTAGAAATTATCAACAGATCGATATCTGTGGGTTTTAGCCCCCCGTGTTCAAGGGCTTTGCGGGCAGCATCCACGGCGAGGTCCGAAACACTCTGGTTTTCTTCCAGCCATCGACGTTCATAAATATGCACATTTTCTTCCAACCATTCACTTACAGGCTCTCCCAGAAGTTCATCAAAATAGGAGTTAGGCACGACCCTGTCAGGTACTGAGGTTCCTATGGAATGTAAAACAGCATTTTGCATCAAATTCAGTTTTTTGGGTATACAAAGTTTATGGTGAAAGTTAAATAGTGTCAGCAAGAAAACTCGTCATTTTCACAAGTGCTTGATAAGAAAGCGTCAAGTGCAAGGCTTGCGATGACTGGAAAACAGGAGTTTACTTTTCGTAAATGACTGTTTTGAAGGCGAGCATAACGCAGCAATTGGCGTTTTCTTGCAAGCACTAAATAGTGATACCTCCATCTACACTCAGTACAGTGCAATTGATAAAGGCAGCTTCATCAGAAGCAAGAAATGCATACGCTGCAGCAATTTCTTCCGGCTTTCCCAAACGCCCTGTGGGAGTTTTATCGCTCATTCCCTGCAGGATATTTTCCGGCATCTTCTTCACCATTTCTGTGGCTATGAAACCGGGAGCAACTGCATTCACGGTAACACCTTTGCGGCCCATCTCCCGGCCCATGGTTTTGGTCATTCCGATTACGCCTGCCTTGGCAGCTACATAATTGGTCTGCCCAAAGTTTCCATACAGCCCAACTACAGAAGATGTATTGATAATGCGTCCGTAACCGTTCTCCATCATGTGCACGCCCAAAGCTTTGGCACAATAGAAAACCCCACTCAGATTTACATCAATCACCTGCTGCCATTGATCCGGCGTCATTTTTTTCAGGGTTGCATCGCGGGTAATACCGGCGTTGTTGATGAGAATATGGATTTGACCGAATTCCCTGAAGGCTTTTTC
>SLPR01000541.1 GCA_007131895.1 Bacteroidales bacterium
CCAATATGAGCCATGAAATCAGAACACCTCTCACGGGTGTGATAGGAATCATTGATATCCTGGGGAAAACAAAACTATCAACAGAACAGACAGATTATATCAGCATGCTGAGGCTCTCAGGCGAAAATCTCAGAGAAATCATCAATCAGGTACTGGACTACTCTAAAATTGAAGCTGGCAAACTGAAACTAAAAAGAACAGATTTTGAACTTGCGGAACTGGAAAAACATGCATACACTATCTTTCAGAGCATAGCAAAAGATTCACTTACATTTGAAAGTGAAATCGACTCTACCATCCCAATCCGCATTATTGCCGACAAAAACCGCTTAATTCAAATAATCAGCAATTTAATCTCCAACGCGATAAAGTTTACCGCCAATGGCAAAATCCGGTTTTCAGCCGAAAATCAAATACAAAATACCAACCCTGATGAAACTGTTATCAAAATATCCATCAGCGATACAGGCCTGGGAATCGAAGAGAGAAAACTTAAAGAATTATTTGAACCCTTTGCTCAGATACATCAAAGCGATTATCGGGAGTATGAAGGAACCGGACTTGGACTTTCCATCTGCAGAGAGCTTGCTAATCTGCATGGGGGTGAAATTGGGGTAGACAGCAAATACGGCTCAGGCAGCACTTTTTGGTTCACCTTCAAAACAGAAAAGGCTCCGGCGGCACAACCTGCTTCCCAACAAAGCAATAATCAGCTGTTGGAAAAATCCAAAAACCTGAGGATATTACTGGTTGAAGACAAGATTGTCAATCAGAAAGTAATGAAATTATTACTTACCTCCTTCGGCCATTGCGTTGAACTGGCAGAAAATGGTGCCATAGCCCTGGAAAGGTACCAGCCAGATAAATATGACATGATTCTTATGGACATCCAGATGCCCGTGATGGATGGTATCACTGCAACCAGAAAGCTAAGGGAAATGCACCCTAAAATGCCTCCCATCATAGGACTCAGCGCCAATGCATTCGAGGGTGACCGTGAAAAATATATGGGTATGGGCTTAGATGAATACCTTACTAAACCATTAAAGAAAGAAGACTTCGCTGAAGTGCTCCATCGGGTTCAATTTACAGCACCCACTGCCTAAAGTCTTTTCAAAATAAACTTTGAGCAAAAGCATCTCTTACCACAACATCTTATCCATTACGCTCAATGAAACAGCAATGGATTCCGGGTATTGCTCCATTCCATTGCCGTCAGCTTTAACTGACCCATTTGAAAGCTTAAAAGAACAGTGGGCTGTCTCAAAAGTGCCTGCCGATCGTTGAGTGGTTCGATAGACTCACCATACCATTTGACGAAACGACATCTGATTATTTGTCAGATACCCGCTTCGACAGGTGTTACAGTGAGCCTGTCGAACTGCTCAGCGTCCAGATAATATCCGGGTTTTGAGACAGCCTCATTAATATTATGGCAAAATGCGAATATTCATATAAAATCTTCCCTCCCTTTTGCCTTAAAACGGACACGACAGTGCCCGAAAACGAACAAATCAGGATTCATTCCTACAGCCTGATAAATCCTGAAACCCTTTACAAACGATAGTTTCATCAGTTTGGCATTTAATTTGATTTAACCCAGTAATTATTAAAGAAATTATTCTGTATACAATTCAAACAATCAATTTTTTTACCATGAAAACAAAACCAACCGGGCACTTGATGATGGTTTTCGCACTAACCACATGTCTTGCATTTTCAGGCTTTAGCCAAAGTAAAGAATTAAAAATTTCACCCCTGCGATTTGCCGGCGTACATGCACTTGGCACGCAACAGGGAGAGAATGACGCCTATATGGTAATACACACCGGATCAGGCGGAGACTGGCATTTTCAACTTTACGACTTTTTGCTGAATGAAGTAAAAGAAGGAACCATCGAAACTCCGCGTTACTCTTTTTTCAACCAGATGACCTACAATGGTGACCACACACTTTTGAGTTTTGTCAACAATGCGTTCTCTCAATCCGTCACTTACGTAATTCTGGATCATATGGGCAATGAGGTATCGCGCAGAACCAGCTCTGATGTAACCATGCTACGACGGGGCGATCAGTTTTTCCCGGGTGTTTACAATCACCCCCGGGAAGGTTTTCTCATCGTACAAACAGCAGGCAGGGGCCGACGCACCGGTTACACAGTTGAACATGTAGACAGCGAACTTAACACGCTCTGGAGTATTGAATTCACCAGCCCTAAAGGGAATGCTCATGTTTATGACTTAGTTACTTCTGAAGAAAGAGTTTTCATACTGGAAGCCACTGAAAGAATGGGCAAAACGCTTAATTCCCGCCTGCACAGCATAGACCTTGGCACTGCATCTCACATTTACACCATGGAGCTTGGCGATGGACAGAACAGTTTTTTCCCCACCGCATTTTTGCCTACCGCTGACAATAGGCTGGCCATGGCAGGAACCTATTTCAGAGGAGATAAAATCAGAGGAAAAAATACCCGTGGACTCTTTTTCCTGAATGTGGCAGAAGATGGCTCAACAGCCGGAATGCAGACTCATCCCTGGGCAACCCTGCGCAGAACTTTAAGAACCCCCGTGCCTGACTGGTTTTTCAAAGTAATGCCTGATGTGCACATCCATGCGCTGGAACAATACCAGGATGGAACCTTCATGGCCGTAGCAGAGCTTTATCGCTATTCGGGTGAAGTAAGAAGAGAAGAGGCCGGAGGCAAAAAAGAACAATACCACCGCATCAGATTGCTTGATTTTATGCTATTGGGATTTGAACCTGATGGTGACATCCTGTATACTGAAAGAATACAACGTCCTCATATGGTGCTGAAACTCGACTCCGAATTCTCAGGAGGATCCAATTCCCTTGCCCACAACGCAGGTCAGGGACCTTTGAGAAGAGCCCGGGCAATGAAGCAGGCCGGAGCTTTCACCTATCGTTTTCATCAGCTTTATGACGACAAACTCAACTTTGCCTTTACAAGCTATGAGAATAAAATCCATTATGCCTATTTCATGGACCTCAACAACAATTTCCAGTCAACAAAAGTTGAATTGAAGCATTCCAAGCCCATGTTGTTAAGCTACATGCAGATAGTTGACCTTTGTGCAAACCAGACAGGTTTTGGTTTTATCCTTGCTGAACTCAACACCCGTAGTTTCGATGATTCTGAGGCCTTTTGGAGAGGGGTGCTACCGGCAAGAAAAGGCTCCATGCTTACCTATGAATACATGCCATTGACCGGCAAGCTGCAAATGAACCTGGTAAATCTACCGGACCTCAAATTCCAGAGCCATCAGCTTCAAGGTTCAGATAAGTGACAATCTGAGAGGTTTCAATATTTAGCAAAAACAACAAAACCCAAAAGTTTTTTAAACCTTTTGGGTTTTGTTTTGTCAATAGAATAGAACTGTTAACAAAACCTTATATGACAAAGAAATTTTTATGGCTGACGCTCATTTGTATTCATACTGTAGTATTTGTCGGCGCAGGAGAGCGACACAGCATTGGACTGGCCAGCGGCATGGTCTACCTTTCAGACGATAAAAAGTTTGATCCGGGATTGCAGCTGGAGTATTCCTACAGCTTCATGCAGGGCAAATCTCCTTTTTCTGTGGGTAGCGCCGTGGAAGTAATATTTGGGGAGGAGCGTCATATCGGACTGGGGCTGCAAATGGGATACTCTCCCATAAAAGGATGGGACTTAGGAGTAGGCCCGGGAGTAATGTTTGAAGGCGACAACCATTATTTTAGCATAAACATTGCCACTTCTTACGGTTTTGATTTGGGTAAGATTTCAATAGGGCCAGCAGTGGAATTAGCGCATACCGGTAAGCATTACCATTTTCTCTCCGGTTTACTTATCGAACTGGATTTTTAGGCCTTTTTAACCTTGCACAGCCTCTCATAAAGCAATGCAGGAATCAAGGGTTTGGTAAGGTAATCATCCATTCCTATTTCCATGTACTTTTCAGCGTCGCCCTCCATTGCTTCAGCACTAAGTCCTATAATCCACGGTTTTTTGGGGTGTGTCTTTCTTATGGTTTTCACTGCCGTTGCACCATCCATTACGGGCATTTGGATATCCATTAAAACCACATCATATTGATTCTTCATTACTTTCTCCACTCCTTCCAGACCATTTTCAGCAGTATCCACATCGCATCCCATATTCTTAAGAATCAGAGAAGCGACTTTTCGGTTAATCAGTTTGTCTTCCACCATTAAAACATTCAGTCCCAGTGGTTTTATCTCGCTACGCAGCGCATTTTTAGAAAAGCCGGATTCCAGGGCTACTCGATCATATCTGATGGTAAACCAGAATTTGCTCCCCTTTCCTTTCTCAGAGTCAACACCTATTTCACCTCCTAAAACTTCTACAATTCTTTTGCTGATGGCCAGTCCCAGTCCGCTCCCTTCATATTTTCGCGTTTTGGAATTGTCAAGCTGAGCAAACTCATCGAAGATTTTAGTCAGGTAATCTTTGTCAATTCCAATTCCCGTATCTTCTATTATAAATTTCACATACTGCCGGTTTCCGGATTTTTTGTAATTTTCAGCCTTGAGGGAAATTTCGCCTACTTGGGTAAACTTAAATGCATTC